>DASVZE010000390.1:0-5664 GCA_036391775.1 Chloroflexota bacterium
CTGTGGCTCCGCCGGTAAGCACGTCCAGGACGCAAGATGTACCCTGTCTCAGATTCCCTCATGGTCTCCTCCGCTCCCGACGTGGGAATGAGGGGAACCATTGACCTGTTCTCCGCGCATGCCTATGCTGAGGCCAGCCGCGTAATGGCCAATGAGTAGGGGAGATGGAGTCGCAATCCACCTTTGGAGAACTGATCCGCCGCTTCCGGCGGCGTGAGGGGTTGACGCAGGAAGAACTGGCCGAACGAGCCGAGCTCAGTCCTCGTGGGCTGATCTACTTGGAACGCGGGGAAAGGCGTCCCCAGCCCGGTACGGCGCGCCGCCTCGCCGATGCGCTGAATCTGAGCGGCGAGGAGCGGACAGCCTTGCTGGCCGTGGATGAGCAAGAGCCCGTGACCGGCGGAGCGCCACGTGCCGTGTTATCGGACGTCCGTACATTCCTTATATGTGATGTCCGGGGCTACACTGCCTTCAGCGCGGCCCACGGCGATGAGGCCGCAGCGCGCCTGGCGGAGCGCTTTGCCGCGATCGTCGGCGACGTGGTGACGGCGCACGGCGGCGAGATGACCGAGCTGCGGGGCGATGAGGCCCTCTCGTCCTTCACCTCCCCCCGTCAGGCGCTGCGAGCCGCCTACCAGCTGCAAAATCGTTTCGCTCTGGAACGAGAGCGTGACTCGTCGCTCCCCCTCTTCGCCGGCATCGGGCTGGACGCGGGTGAGGCAGTCGAGGTACGTGATGGCTACCGGGGAGGTGCACTCAACCTGGCCGCGCGGCTGTGCAGTCTGGCCCAGGCAGGGGAGATACTGGCCGGCGATACTGTGGCCGGACTTGCGCGCAAGGTCGAGGGACTGACCTATCTGGATCGGGGACACACACGGCTCAAAGGGATTCCGGAGCCCGTCCATGTGGTGCAGATCGTGGCGGAGGATGCCGTTCCCGCGGATGTTGTCATCTTCACTGCCGATCACGAGCCGGTCATCAGTCTGCCCGACCAGCCGACCACGTTCATCGGACGAGAGCAGGAGCTGCAGGTAGCCGGCGATCTGCTGCGCCAGGAGGGCGTGCGGCTCCTTACGTTGACCGGACCGGGTGGAACAGGAAAGACCCGCCTGGCGCTCAAGCTGGCGGAAGAGGTCGCCGCCGCCTATCCCGACGGTGTTTTTTTCGTGGGCCTGGCACCGGTGGTTGATCCCGATCTGGTGCCCTCCGCCATCGCCGGCGCGATCGGCGTCAAAGAGGTCGGCCGGCAGCCACTGATCGAGACTCTGCAAACGTATCTCAAACAGAAGAAGCTGCTGCTCGTGCTGGACAACCTGGAGCATCTTCCCGGCGCGGCCCCGCTGGTGTCACTGCTGCTCTCCTGCAGTCCAACACTGACCATCCTCACCACCACGCGCGAGACGCTTCGCCTGGCGGGTGAGCACGAGTATCCCGTACCGCCGCTTGGGCTACCCGATCGCCACCATGTGGCGGACCTCGAGTCACTTGCCCAATACGACGCCGTGGCCGTTTTTCTCGACCGCGCCCGCGCCATCCGGCCGGATGTCAAGCTGACCGAGGACAACGCCCAGACCGTGCTCGAGATCTGCCGGCGGCTGGATGGCCTGCCTCTGGCATTGGAGCTGGCGGCGGCTCGGGTCCGCCTCTTTCCTCCCGAGGCCCTGCTGGCGCGACTGGAAAACCGGCTCACGGTGCTAACGGGTGGCGCGCGCAACGTGCCGACCAGGCAGCAGACGCTGCGCGGGGCGATCGACTGGAGCTATAGCCTGCTCAACGAGGAGGATCGGACTCTCTTCACGCGCCTGGCGGTCTTTGCGGGTGGCTGTACCTTCGAGGCGGCGGAGTCTGTCTGCAACCTGGAGGGCGATCTGGATATCCTGGAAGGACTGGATTCCCTCATCACCAAGAGCCTGCTGCGCCAGGAGGGGGACCGCGAGCCACGTTTTCTCATGCTGGACACGATCCGCGAGTATGCTCTGGAGAAGCTGGCGGAACGCGGCCAGCTCCCCCAGATTCAAAATACATTCGCGGAGTACTACACCTCCCTCATCGAAGACACACCACTGGATCTGGAGGGGCCGGGCCAGCGGGACTCTCTGGAACGGCTGGAAATGGAGCACGATAACCTGCGGACTGCGCTTGATTGGGCTGCCGGAACGGGGCATGCGGAGCTGGGCCTGACGCTGGCCGGCTCGATCTGGCGCTTCTGGGAAGATCGCGGCCACCTGAGCGAGGGCCGCCGCCGGCTGGAAGAGCTGTTACAGATCAGCGATAGCGTTCGTCCGGCGGTTCGGTCTAGAGCGCTACAGGGTGCCGGGTGGCTCGCCGGACTCCAGGGCCAGTATGACCAGGCCAACTCGGCTCTTGATGAAAGCCTGCGGATCGCGCGCGAGGCAGGAGACGAAAAGATCACGGCCTACGTCCTTACAACGCTCGGCGCGCTACAGCAGATTCAGGGCAACTATGTGGGGGCCGTGGCGGCATATGAGGAAAGTGTGGCCCTTTTCACCAGCGCAGGTGACGCGGCAGACGCCGTCAGGCCACGTCATAACCTGGCAACACTGGCCTATATACAGGGTGATTACACGCGAGCCCAGGTCATGTTCGCCGAAAACACAGCCGAGATGCGCAGAGTGCGCAATACGCGCGTCCTCGTTCGCTCGCTGGAGGGGTTAGCCCTCGCTCTCCTCTCTCAGAGACTCTCCGACCGTGCTCAGGCGCCTCTGGAAGAGAGCCTGGACCTGGCGCGGGAGCTGGGAGACAGACGACAGATCGCTTCCTGCCTGCACAACCTTGGATGCGTCGTCATGAGTGCGGGCGATTACGACCGGGCGAACGTGCTCTTCGAGGAGGCACTTGCGTTGGTGCGGGCCATGGATGATCGGTTCCGCATCACAGCCTGCCTCGAAAGCATCGGATCGCTGGCTCGGCAGACGGGCGATATAGAACGAGCTCGAGAGATGCTGACCGAGGGGTTACTCAGTGCACTGCAAGGCGGCTACAGAAACTTTGTCCCCGGCATCCTGGAAAGCCTGGCCGGGGTCGTGCTCACTGAAGGCGATGCGGCGCGCGCCGCAACTCTCTTTGGTGCGGCGCACGGTTTGAGAAAGTCGCTGGGCGTTCCCAGAGCCGGCGAGGACGAGGAACTCTATGCGGCAGACATAGCCCGGGGCCGGAGCATTCTGACCGAGGAGTCATGGTCCGCGCACTTTGAGAAAGGGAAAGAGCTGTCGCTCGACGAAGCGGTCAACCAGACTCTCGACCGTACGGTCGTTGCCGGATTATGAGCTGACCTTCACCCAGGTCTCGTTCCATCGCGCACCCGGCGCATTGACGTTCACGCTCAGTCGAGCCCGTGTTGTTCTGGTCCGTTTCCCTTTCTTGGTCTGGACCGTGACTTTGTCTTTTTTCAGGTGAATCGACCCACCCGGGAACAGTATGCATTGCCGGCCGTAGATGGGGTCGCATAGGTCTGTTGCTCCAAACCCTTTGGCCGTTCGATAGCCGATCTGCAAGTAGGATAAGCCGCCCCTTGAACCGCGTCCCAGCCAGACGGCAACTTTGTTGTTGACCAGGAAGGCACAACGGACGCCCCATCCCTGATTTCCCGAGTAGCTGACCCAGTAGCGGATGAAGTTGGGGCCGCAGTACTTCAACGGCTTGAGGTACGAGGTGTACGGAACGCTCTGGGCCAGTGTCCACCGCTCCCTCCAGCAACCGCACGTGGTCGAGATGATGTCCATCACTGTTGGAGCAGGCAAGTGGCCATGGACAACATGGATATAGACACCGCCGTACCAGACTTCATTCGAAACTTCGCCGTTGCCTCCAATTTCCGCTGCGTAGACCAGCAAGGTTTTCTTCCCCAACTGCTGGTACGCCACCCCGACGTGCCGATACACGCCGGAGCTGTTCTCGTTCCACCCTTCGCCATACCAGACAAGTTTCGGCACTCTCGCGCCGCCATTGGCGGGAACGCTGGGATTGATCAGCACGCAGCGCACGCCGTCTCCCATGTCTACCCCAACGCGTTGCTTGGCAAAGTAGGTCAGCATGTGGGGCCCGCAGGTAAATCCTGCGGCCTGCCGCTGGTGGCCAGCCTGCACGGATCGCATAGGTAGCACGCCGACCACCGGTACCAGTAAAAACAAAGAAACCAGCCGGCCAAGCCGCTTCATTGTTCCTCTCCCCTGCCGTCAGGCAACGAGACCGAGCGAAGCTGCCATCGTCTCCGATGACGTCACATTACTACTAGGCTGTCGCAGTGTCAATTCTCTGACGTAAGGGTTCAGACGACACATAAATCCCGTGTGCGCGTGCGCACCCCAGCGCCTTGGAACGTGCTTGTTGGGCGGGCCACTGCTCCGCTACCCTTCACGGTCTCGCCTACAAATTTGTCCCTCTTTTTAGGCTGGACAATACGCGGAAATTATTGACACTCACGTACGTCGCGACTAAAGTTATGTTCACGGCGGCGAAGGCCGCGGGAGAGGGACAGAAGTATGGATCGTTGCAGGGCTGCTTTCCTTTTAACTGCTGTGGTCGTGTCGCTTGGCATCGTCAATGGACCAGGTCGCGTGCTGGCGGGTGCGCGAACCAACGCGCTGCCGGCTGCCACCACCTGCAAGACAGTCACCAAGAAGGTCAACGGAAAAAAGACGACGACCAAAGTCTGCACGACGACCCCGGACCACCTCTTCGGGCTGGCAACCGGCATCGCAGTGGATAGCAAGGGAAACGTCTACGTGTCCGATTCCTGCCGTGAAGATATTGTGAAGCTCTCACCGATGGGCAAGCGGCTGGCCATCATCCAGGAAAGGAGCGTGATCGCTTATGGCGGGAGGGACACCTTCATGGACGTTGCGACCGACGCTCGTGGCAATGTGTACGTCACCGAGGCAAGTGTGGGCCGCGTCGTCAAGTTCTCGTCCGCGGGAAAAATGATCTCCCAGTTTGTGGTGGAGAGTAGCTATTTCAATTCATTCCCGTGGAGCCTCGCCCTCAACGCTCAAGGCGATATCTACATCACCGAAACTAACGTGGACTGGGTCGGCGAATATTCCCCCAAGGGCAAGCTTCTGGGCAAATGGGGCGCCCACGGGACCGGGCCCGGCAAGTTCCTGTCACCCGAGGGTATCGCGGTAGACGCTCGAGGGAATGTCTACGTCGCGGACGAGCTGGCCAATCGGGTCAAGAAGTTCACTGCTTCCGGTAAGCCGTTAATGCATTTCGGTGGATTCGGATTCCAGCAGGGCCGTCTCTACGCTCCACGTGCCGTCGCAGTGGACAGCGACGGCAATGTCTTTGTGGCGGAACGCCTCAATAACCGCATTCAAAAATTCTCGCCTGCGGGTCAATCGCTCGCCGTGTGGGGCTCCTTCGGGCACAATCCCGGGCAGTTCGACGAGCCCGACGGGATCGCTCTCGACTCCTCCGGCAACATGTATGTGCTGGACAGCAATAATCGCCGCGTCCAGAAGCTCTCACCCCGCGGCAAGGTGCTTGCCGTCTGGCAAACGGTTTCGAGCCGTTCCACGCAGACAACCGAACGCTCCGGCGATCCCAATGCGCCACCGCATGCAGCTCTTTGCCCCATTGGGAGCTAAGGTTTCGAGGCTCGATTCCGAACGGCGTCTCGCCGGGGGATATGTCCCTTAGCCTTGC
>DASVZE010000391.1:0-2738 GCA_036391775.1 Chloroflexota bacterium
CTGCTGCTGAGTGCGTCGAAGAGGGTGAGGGAAGATCGTATGGCGCGAGCCGACTCCACCGGATCGGTGCCGCACCACGTAGCCGTAATGGCGGGGAGCAGGTCCGGATCAACCCAGTCACGCAAATGGGCACCAAGGTGCCATGTGTCGTACGTCCACCCCTTGCGCGCTTTGTGGTCCCACTCCAGCATCCGCAACGACATCTGTTTGCTGTCCCGGTCGCGCATCTTCGCTGCCCATGGATCGTCGCGCGCTACCTGCTTCGACCACATGATGAGGGCAGCGTAGAACCAGTTGACACACTCGAGGAACTCTGCTTCCGTCGGAGGCTGCGCACCAGGAAGGGGCACGGCACGGAATGCACCGGCCATATCATCCTTGTCGAGGAGCACGCGGAACGGTCGGTCGAACTCCACGCCGCGTCGGAGCACAGACACAGCGAGAATGGTGAAGTCGATCTTGCCACCGCCGTAGTAAATGAGACGGGTCGGATTCCACCCCTCGTTCTCGAGCGACTCGACGACGAGCACCCGACCGAATTGCCGATACCAGTCGTCATGGTCCAGAAGCCGGATCGAGTCGATTACATACAGCTCGATATCCAGGTCTGAGTACTGATCGGCGGCGCCGCGGGCGGCAGAGCCGGTCAGGACCACTGCGCGGATATTGTCCTCGATCGCTGCCCAGGAAAGAAGCTGATCGAGCGTGGCTTCTATATCCATAGGCTGATTGTATGGACCAATTATTGCCCCTCTGGATTCCAGGCTCGGAACCCATCTAGTGCAAGATCAAGTGGGACGCAGTGCAGTCGGAGGACGGGCGAGTCGAGAATCTCTATGCGCTTTCAGCATTCGAGCAGTATCTGGAGAGACTTTCCACAGCTGGTTGCCGGTGCGCTGTATGCCGATGGCATCGCCGGCAATGTCTCCGGCAACGCGCGGCTTGCTCCGTTCACTGCAATCGCCGAGGCGCGACTTGCGACTACCTCCGAAGGTGAGCTACCGGAAATCCAGGCATGGCGGCGTACCTTTGCTAGGATGGGTCTCAAGCCTACCCAGTATCGCTGCGCCTCGGAGGCGCTGTTGCGCCGCTTCAAGAAAGAAGGGTCTCTGCCCCACATTCACCCGCTGATCGATCTCTGCAATGCGGCCTCGCTTGCCTCTGCTATACCAGTCGCTGTATTCGATGTGTCAAAGATTGCAGGGCACCTCGAAGTGCGATATGCCGTGGGTGATGAGAGATATGAAACGTTCTCCGGTGAGATGGAGAACCCCGCCGCGGGTGAAGTGATCTTCGCGGACAACGCCGGTCGCGCTCATGCCCGGCGATGGACGAACCGGCAGAGCGGCTTGTCGGCTGTTGGAGAGACCACCACGTCCGCCTTGATCGTGATGGAAGCCATGCATAGCTCAGCGCCGGCAGATGTATCCAGACTGATGGCCACGATTGCCGACGAGCTCACCGCCGTCTGGTCTCTGCGCCCAAAGTCCGTGATCTTGAGCGCGTCCTCGCCACGATTCAACTTTTGAGAGGCCCTGCGTGCTGTAAAGTGCGTCATGTACTGCTCCAATTGTGGTACCCGGCTTCCCGATGATGCGGTTTACTGCCCGGCCTGTGGTGCGGCGCAGGACGGTTCGACTCGTAGAGAGAAAGTGGGACACCCTTTATCGGCCGCCTTTGTGATCCTTGCGTTTTTTCCGCCCATCCTTGGATTAATTCCACTGTGGATCTTAGCTCCCTGGCGTCGCGACACGAAGCTGGCTGTCTCGCTAGGACTGATGCCGCCTATCGTGCCGCAGCTGTGGGGACCCGTGATATGGCGCCAGCAATGGACTCGCGAGCTTCGAGTGTTAGCTGTCGCCGCGATCTTCCTGGGTGACCCTCTGCTGCTTGGTTACGTCGCCGGCTTTACCGCCGGTTTGATCGCCTGGATTACCACCATTCTTGTTCTTGTCGTTTGGGTCCTGGTGGCTCGCGGGCGGGCCGAGCCCCAGGCAGGTGAAACCGCACGGCAGCGGATCGAAGGCAAGCTGGACGCCTGCGACGATCTGATTGCCGAAATCGAGCACACCGTCGCGCTGGATCTGCTCCCCGCCGGTAGTCCGGTCCGTGAGCACTATGTGCGCGCGCTGGAGATGCGCTCCGAGGGGTTTGGCTTGCTGCAGCGAGCTTCCACAGAACGCGAGCTCGTCGCCGCCGATCGAGCCATCACCAGAGCGCTACAGGAGCTTCGTGCCACGCGTGATCTGGTGGATGAGCGGGGGTAGGTTTCCTCTCAATACAGATCCAGCTCACCCCTCTGACGCACCTTCCGCTCCAGCCAGGAGAAGGTGAGCACCCCGATGCAGGGCAGAACAAGGGCAAAGCTGGCGAGTGGGAGCAGCTGCGAGCCGAGGCTCGAGACGGAAGCGTGGTTCAGGGCAGAGCTGGCCATGGCCTGCATGCCGTAGCCGATGGGTAGAGCGCGGGCCGGGGCGCGCAGCCAGATCGGCAGCAGCGCAACCGGATAGTACACGCCGCCCAGCAAAATGGTGAACGGCGAGATCAGATTGGCCAGATCGTTCGACCGTTTGATGATCAATCCAATGGCAGAAAACACCAGCCCCAGGCCCCACAACGACACCACGAACAGCAGAAAGGAAAGCAGCAGCGCCGGGTAGTTGGGATCGAAGCGCACGCCGAACGCCAGCATGCCGAAGGCGACGGTCGTCACCACCGCCATCAATGTTTCCACCAGA
>DASVZE010000392.1:0-2100 GCA_036391775.1 Chloroflexota bacterium
ACGTTGAGGGTTGCGCTGAGTTCCTTGACCGAAATATAGCCTCTCTTGTCAACAAGTGAGATGATCTGCTCAAGGCGTTCCTCGCCTGCCATTATGAACCTCCGCCGCAGCAACAAGTGCAACAAGTATAAAGAAAATGCCTCTTTCGACAAATGTCGAAGGAGGCGTCCATTACCCCAGGAGTGCGCAGCGTTCCCAAGTCAGTGGATGCTTGTTATCAAGGTAGGGCTTGGGTCCAAGCGCGACCAAAGTCGAAACCATTATACCGATAAGCACGACCAAAGTCAATCATTTTACATTAAAGTTTGTGCGCAAATGGTCAAAATAGTATTGACAAGGGCCAGTTTGTGTGATAGTATTTGCCTGCATGATTAAAAACGAAAGTTGAGCATCCACGTCGATGCGGAGTGTAGCCTTTTAGTGAGGTTATGGACGCCTCTCTCGGATAGGTCGAGAGGGGCTTTTTTGTTTGCAATGATGAACCCAAGGAGGTGAGCCACGGTAATTTACCGAGTCCGAGTCGGTTATTCGATTTCTCATCGCCGAACCATCTCAAGGAGAAGAAGATGAAACAGAAAAGACTCTCGACGCTCGCTCTGCTCGTGCTCCTAGCTGTTGTGGTCGCAGCTTGCGCTCCGGCTCCCGCTCCCACCCCGGCGGCTCCTCAGCCGACCACCGCGCCTGCTCAGCCCACTGCTGCCCCGGCTCAGCCAACGACAGTGCCGGCGACCACAGCCCCGACGGCCGCGCCCGTTCAGGCAACCACAGCACCCGTAACGCAGGCCACGACGGCCGCGCCCGCTACCGGCAAAAAGTACAAAATCGGCTTTTTGGCAGGTGTGCAGGACCCGTTCTATTTCACAATGCAGCGCGGCGCCATGCAGGCTGCTGCCGATTTGGGTGTTGATCTTGTCGTTCAGATCCCAAAGAACTGGAATGTGACGGACCAGACCCCGATGCTCGACGCCATGGTTGCTCGCGGCGACCTCGACTTGATTTTCCTTGCCCCGGTCGACAAAGATGCCATGGTCGCCCCGCTCAAGAAAGCCAGTGACACCGGTCTACCGATCATCACGGTAGATACGTTCATTGGGGACGGCGACTATGTGAAGGGTCCCGTCAAATTCCCGCTCTCCTTCATCGCCTCGGACAATGAACAGGGCGGCGAAATCGCCTGCGCGGCGCTCGCCGATTCCCTCGGCGGCAAAGGCAAGATCTACATCCAGAACGTCAAGCGCGGCATCTCGAGCACCGATGCCCGCGAGGACGGCTGCAAGACCGTCATCAAAGCCAAGTACCCGAACGTGACCATCGTCGCCGTGGACTATAATGACGATGATCCCTCCAAGGCACAAGCCCAAGTGCAGGCCATGCTGCAAAAGACGCCGGACCTCGGCGGCATCTTTGGCACGAACGTCTTCAGCGCCCAGGGTGCAGGCACCGTGGTCAAGAACCAGGGCTTGAGCGGCAAGGTCAAGGTCGTCGCATTTGACGCCACGGCGGATGCCATCAGCAACTTGAAAGCCGGCACCGCCGACCTCGTGATCGCACAGAAACCATCCGACATGGGCTACCTCGCCGTAGAAATGGCAGTTGCCTATCTGGACGGCGTGACGAGCGTTCCGAAGCACATCCCGACGGGCTATGCGATCATCACCCGCGACAACATGAACGACCCGAAGATTCAACAGTTCTTCTATACTGCGGATGTCGGCACGCCCACACGCAAGACCGGCGGCGTCAAGCTTGGCTTCCTCGCCGGTGTGCAGGACCCGTTCTATTTCACAATGCAGCGTGGGGCAGAAGCAGCCACCGCCCGCTTTACCTCTCAGCTCGTCACCCAGATCCCAAAGAACTGGAATGTGACGGACCAGACCCCGATGCTCGACGCTATGGTCGCTCGCGGCGACCTCAAGCTCTTGTTCACCGCGCCGGTGGATAAGGACGCAATGGCTGCACCGTTGAAAAAGGCGAACGACGCCGGATTGCCGATCATCACGGTAGATACGTTCATTGGGGACGGCGACTATGTGAAGGGTCCCGTCAAATTCCCGCTCTCCTTCATCGCCTCGGACAATGAACAGGGCGGCGAAATCGCCT
>DASVZE010000393.1:0-4099 GCA_036391775.1 Chloroflexota bacterium
CTTGAAGCTGCTGCCTTGGGCGGCGCCCGTCACGAGTTCGTGGTCAGTAACGTGCGGCATCAGGATGCTCTTCGGCGCGCCAGGGAAGGGCTGCAAGCGGCAGTCGCCGGTCTGGAAGATAGATTGCCACTCGATCTGGTCTCATTTGACGTGCGGGCAGCTGTTCAGGCGCTGGGCGAGATTACAGGCGCCAATGTCGACGACGAACTCCTGGACCGTATCTTCCGCGATTTCTGTATCGGGAAGTAAGAGTCCATCCATGCCGGCGGTCCAAATTATCTTCCGCAAGGATGCCGCCGCCCAGTTCCTATCGCACCTGGATCTGTTGGCGACCCTGGAGTACGCCATGAGGCGCGCCCGCCTGCCACTAGAGCTCTCGGAAGGATTCAACCCCAGGCCGCGTATGACGCTGGCAGCACCCCTCGCCCTGGGCTACATTGGAGCCCGTGAGATCCTCGAGATTTCACTGCGCGAGCAGATGAGCGCAACGGAGGTACAGCAATCTCTCCAGTCGGCTCTTCCCGCCGGCATCACAATCCTATCCATCCAGACCATACCGGAAGGTCAAAAACCCGCTGCCTCACGCGTCCAGGGATCCATCTACCAGGTGCGGATCCCACAGCCGGTCGCGAACCTGGATGATCGAGTGGAGGCACTTCTGCGCATGGGCGAAGCGTGGATCGTGGAGGAGCGTGAGAAGGGCACCCGACGGCGCAACGTACGCCCACTGCTCGAGTCGGTGACAGTCGAGAACAACTGTACTCTTCGCGTAGCCGTGACGCACGGCCCGGACGGTACCACACGTCCGGAGCACATCCTCGAGCTACTTGATGTGCCCGCGGATGGAGCCTTGATTACGCGCGAATGTATTGTCCTGCGGGATTAATGTCCGCAACCGCAACTGCCACCGCAGCATCCACCGGCGCTGGGACCGGCCGACTGGCGCGGCACGAATTCGTCGTCGTAGCCGCCCAGCGTGGCGAAACTGGAAACGAGCCGGCGGACATTTTCGCTCTCGCAGGAGCCGCAGTGAACGCTTTCAGCCCGGTCCAGACGCTGCACCAGCAGGTCGAAGCGGTTATCGCAGTCCTTGCAAACGTATTCGTAGACTGGCATCGCTATCCTACTTCCCGACTTGATGAGTGGAATAACTGTACCTGATTGTACGGCACCTGTCAGTCGTGAGAGAACCATTCCGCGATGGCGCCGTGACACCGGACCTCGTAACAGTTAGCCTGTCCGCGGCTCTCGTCTTGCCACGTGCGATTGAAACCCCGGCAACCTACCCACCAGGTCTGTCGTGCCGTTTTCCAGCTATAGCGGAAAGATCCTGACATGTCTGCGATGAGGGTCTCTACACAGGATCACTGCGCGCAATACAATGCGGCATGGCCGTCATGTTGAAGACCCTCACCGAGATCGTGCAGTTGCGGGCGGCGGGACAGCTGGTTGCCGAAACATACCGGCACATCGAGCCGTATATCCGGCCCGGCGCCCAGACGCTGGAGCTGGACCAGCTGGCTGAAGAGTTTATACGCGGAAAAGGAGCACGACCCATGTACAAGGGTTATGCACCACGCGGCCACCAGCCGTTTCCCGGGTCGATCTGCGTAGCGATTAACAATGTCGTGGTGCACGGAATCCCTCGCCCCGGACAGAAGCTGCACGAGGGAGATATCGTGGGCATTGACATCGGCGTATTGCTTCAGGGCTGGATAGGAGATGCGTGCCGGACCTACGCGATCGGGTCGATCGACGAGCAATCGCGCCGGTTGATGACCGTCACTGAGCAGTGCCTCGCTCTCGGTATCGCGCACGCGAAGCCGGGAAACAGGATAGGGGATATCGGCGCTGTGATACAACAGCACGCCGAGGCAGCGGGATTTTCGGTGGTGCGTGGTCTATGTGGCCACGGAGTGGGACGAGCGCTCTGGGAAGAGCCGAGCGTTCCACACTATGGACGACGTGGAACCGGGTATAGATTGCGCGAAGGTATGGTTTTCACCATTGAGCCCATGATTAATGCCGGCGGCCCGGACGTCCGAGTAGAACCCGATGGGTGGACAATCTCGACTGCCGACGGATCGCGGTCGGCGCAGTTTGAGCACACCATTGCGCTGACGGATCGTGGCACCGAGATACTGACAGCGCTGCACGGCTAGATAGATCTTGTTCAATTGATATACTTGCGTCGATGACATCGAGGGCGGCTAGCCAGGAATGGAGTACGCGGCTGCGCCGGATAATAACGCCGTTGCGACAGCTTATCGCCGGAAACCGTGCACCAGCCGGGACCGAGCCGCAGCCCGCATCACGCGATTCTCAGCCGGCCCCACGTCGCCGAGCGATCGCTAACGGAGAACGGGTAGAAGCGCTGCAGCGCGCCCTGGAACTCCGATTTCATGATTCGACCCTTCTGCGCGAGGCTCTGACCCACCGGTCGTACCTGAACGAGATAAACCAGGCCTGGCCCTCCAATGAGCGGCTCGAGTTTCTGGGTGACTCGGTCCTGGGCATGATCAGCACCGACTATCTCTACCGGCGTTTCGGCTCCCAGGGAGAGGGCGAGCTGACCAATCTTCGCTCCGCACTCGTTCGGACCGAAACCCTCGCGCGCTTTGCTCAGAGCATCGAGCTCGGAGACTTCCTGTTTCTCGGGCGGGGAGAGGAGATGAGCGCGGGTCGACGGCGTCCTGGTGGGCTGGCGTGCGCTTTTGAGGCGCTGCTCGGCTCTATTTACCTCGATCAGGGATACGAGACGGCACGCTCCTTTGCTCTGGGATTCCTTGAGCCCGAACTGGATTCGGTCCTTGAAGGACGTCTGCATCGTAACGCCAAATCGGCTCTTCAGGAACTGGTGCAGGCACGCAGCCAGAAGACTCCCTCCTATCACTTGGTCGAAGAGATCGGTCCGGACCATGCGAAGGCCTTTACCGTCGAGGTGCGGATTGGCGATGAAGTGCTGGGACGCGGCAGCGACCGGAGCAAGCGCGGAGCAGAGCAGGCAGCAGCGGAGATAGCGCTCGAGCGACTACGCCAGGCATCGATTCAAGAGAGCCTGTCCGTTTAGCCGCGAATCCGCATTCCCTGATGGCCGCCACTTCCCCAAACACTCGTTGAAATGCTGTACTTTCACAGAATTCGCGCGTCCGGGATGGCGTGCCTCGACCCGTATCTGACTCCGTTCCTCTCCGGGCGATGAATATGGAGTGCCGGGGGCCGGCCATCTATTCGGTGCAGGCTCAACCGGCTCATCGACCGACCTTGGCCGGCTGAGTAATATCGATCTAGCCGTTGCAAGCGAGATGTCAGCTGTTATGCAAAGTGACGTTGATTCGCTGAATATGATGGCATAGATCGTGCTGCGCTGGCGTTGTCCCTGGGGCCAAATAGACACCGTATGCAGCGCGCTGGTTGTCCTGGAAGGGAGGTACTCGCTTAGGGAGAGTCCAACTTAGACCCATAGGTTGGTTTGTAGAGCACTGTATTCATTTAGGGAGTAAAGTGTCACCGCTCTAACACACGAGGAGAGGAAACATGCGAAAACTCTTCATTGCGGTCAATGTGTTGGTCGCAATGCTCATGATCGGCGCTGTCACACTCGTCGGACGCAACGGCGCCTCGGCCGCACCGAGCTATGCCGGCTCGGTCAGTTTCGGTACCTGGTCCAGTAACCCAACCGAACAGGCGGGTCAGAAAAAGCTGGTCCAGGCTTTCGAGAACAAGTACCACATCAACGTCAACTTCCAGGTTCTAAACGGGGACTACTCGACAGTTCTAAAGGCCCGCCTTACCGCCGGAACTGCGCCGGATGTGTTCTATCTGAACTCGACCGACGCACAATCGTTCATTCGAACGGGCGCACTGGCGAACCTCGACTTCCTGGCCAAGGACAAGTCATTCGGATTCAGCGAGTTCTACAACAGCCTCCAGTTCGGCTTTAAGTGGAAGGGCCACACCTACGCGATGGCCAAGGATTACTCGCCGCTGGCTCTCTGGTACAACAAGACGCTGTTCGCCAAAGCGGGTATTTCAAAGCCCCCGACTACCTGGGCGCAGATCACAGCCGACGCCTGTAAGCTGACCGACAAGGCGAACC
>DASVZE010000394.1:0-3459 GCA_036391775.1 Chloroflexota bacterium
GCGCCGATCCCCGCCTGCGAGCGAGAGTACTCAACCGCCTGGGGAGTCTTCTCCTCTGGCAGGGAGAAGCCGAGCGCTCACGCGTCGTACTCGAGGAAGCCCTGGCCCTGGGACGCGCACTGGAAGATCCAGACATCACCGCTCGGTCGCTCACCCATTTGGGGCGACGTGCGAACTACGGCGACCTTTCTGAGAGGGGCGTACACGAGGCAGCTCAGTTGTTGGAAAAGGCGCTGGCACTGCGGCAGCAGGCAAGGAACCGGCGAGGCACCGCCAACATTCAAACCCAGCTGGCCGTGATTGCGATCGGCCAGCGAGCGTACGAACAGGCGGAGCGGCTGGGGCAGGAGGCCCTGGCGCTATATCGGGAGGTTGGCGACGAGGCCGGTGCGGCCGTCCCCCTTATTATGCTCGGCATGGTCGCCGGCGAGCAGGGCGATACCACAGGCGCGGTTACGTTCATGCGCAAGGCGCTCGAGGCCAGCACCCGCCTCGAGGATCGGCGTCTGCTCCTGCTGGAGAGCAATATGGTCGTGTGGTGGCTCGCACCAGACCAGGGAGATCCGCAGCAGCTGGCGGTGCTCCTTGGAGCTGCCGAAGCGATTGGAGACGCGATCGAACCCGTGATCAGTGGATGGCGGAAGACGCGGACGCCCGTGGCCGCTGCGGCCCTTCAGGCTCGACTGGGGAAGGAACGCTTCGAGACGGCGTGGACGGCTGGACGCTCTTTGTCCTTCGCGCAGATCAGCAACATCGTCTCGCTCGTGCTCAACGACATTGCAGCAGGGAGCTTGAACGGTGACACATCAAGCGGGAGGAGGCGTCAGCATATCCACCTGAGTACACGGGAGGAGGAGGTACTTCGCCTGGTCGCGGAAGGTCTGACCAACAAGGAAATCGCCCAGCGGCTTATTGTCACCGAGAACACTGTCAAGACCCATGTCACATCGCTCTTCAATAAGCTGGGTGTTGACTCGCGCGCGCAAGCGGTGGCAGTGGCAGCGCATGAAGGGTTACTGGACGCGGTCACGGGGCATGGTTCGGCTGACGACTAACAGGTTGGTGGATCGGGGCCGCCAGGAGCGGTGACAGGATCGTCGCTGACCCTTCCTCACCCGAATGGGTGAAGTAGAGAGACCGAAGCACAACCACCCACCTGGGGGATGCAGGGAACCCCAGCTCAGCGCATGCTGCTCTCATGGATGGACCATGTGCCCCACTTCCACCCGGCACTCGAGCCCCGGACTTCACCCTCCCGCGGTCGTCCTACGCATCGGTCTCTTTGGGTGACTTTCGCGGACGTCGCATCATTCTGGTGTTCTATCCCGCTGACTGGGAGCCGGTCTCCCAGCAACAGCTCACCCTGTATCAGGAGTACCTCGCCGACTTTGCTCGGCAGGGTGCAGTGCTACTCGCAGTCTCCACCGATCACCTCTGGTGTCATCGCGCCTTCGCTCGGACTTACGGTATCCGCTACCCGCTGCTTGCAGACACTCATCCCCAGGGAGCTGTGTCGCGGGCTTACGGCGTATATGACGAGCAGGAGGGGGCGAATTCTCGCTCGCTCTTCGTCCTCGATGAACACGGCATCGTCCGCTGGAGCCAAACCTGTCCAGCGGCCATCAACCCGGGCATTGACGGCATACTCACGGCTCTTGAGTCGATCGGTGAAGAGACGGTCGACGGATGACATCATACCTGTGGCATTTCCCACGTCACCAAAAGGAGAATCTCATGTCCACTGTCCTTGTTCCCCTCGATGAAACTGCCTTTGCCGAATCCATCCTTCCCGATGCCACACAGCTCGCGGGACCAGGTGGCCGGCTCGAGTTGGTCTACGTGGTCGACCCTGGTAAAGAGGCCGCCGATGTGGAGCGGTATCTCTCTAATGAGGCCCAGCTGCTGCAAGCCAGCGGGTTCCAGGTCTCGACCACAGTTCTCACGGGCGGTGACATCCCTCATGCCATCGACAAGGGGGTGACCGAGCTCGGTGCCGAGATGGTGGCCGTGGCAACCCATGGCGCGAACCGCGGTGGACGGCTGGCGCGAAGCTCGATTGCCTGGAAGACGCTGGCGCACAGTCCCGTCCCGATGCTTTTCCGCCATACTCAGGAAGGCCAGGTGCGGGAACTGGACGAGCGAAGTCCCCAACCAGTCGCCATTATGGTGCCGCTCGATGGCTCACGGCGAGCAGAGCAGGCGCTTCCCGTGGCTGCTGCCCTTGCCGCCAAGTGGCAGGGTTCTCTGGTCCTGATGCAGATCGGCCCTGAGGCGACGGGAGACCAGGCCTATCTCGACCGGATCGCACATAACCTGACGGTTCCCGTACGCACAGCGCTGGGTCATGGGAACGCGGGCGAGGCATTAGCGCAGCTCGCCGAAGAACATGCCATCACCCATGTGGTCATGACCAGTCATGGGCGGACCGGTCTGTCACGAGTGCTCGCCGGCGACGTGGCGGCCGACCTCATCGAGCGGCTGCCTTTGCCCATCATCGTGATTCCGTCGCTGGTGGCTGAGCAGCGCTTATGAGCTACGGCTCTCGACCGACGAGACGGCGGCCACATCACATGGAGACCGTAGAGAGTTTACGGCGGATTCGACTTAAGCTCGGGGAGGACCTGAAAGCCCTGAAAGATATCGCCAGCATGGCAAGCAGTGATGGAGGATCGAAGATGGACGCGACGACAGACGCCCAAGGAAAAGCTATCGCGGAGCTCTGGCCGGCTCTGCCGTATGGGGAGTGGAAAGACACGCTGGATACGCTCCATATGTGGACCCAGATTGTGGGCAAAGTGAAACTCGAGCTTGTACCTTTCCTCAACGAATGGTGGGAAGTGGGCTTTACAGTGACTGCACGAGGACTGACCACGTCCACCATCCCCTTTGGTCATCGCGTTTTTCAGGTGGACTTCGACTTCCTTGAGCACCGCCTGGACATTCGCGTGAGTGACGGTACGTCCCGGACCATCGCCCTATTGCCCCGCTCGGTCGCCGACTTCTACCAGGAGTTCATGGCAGCCCTGACCGCACTTGGGATCCAGGCACAGATCACCACCAATCCGGTCGAGGTGGAGAATACCACTCCCTTCGACCAGGATCAGGTCCACGCCTCGTACGATCCGGACTATGTCACCCGGTGGTGGCGCATCGTCCTGCAGGTGGATCGGCTCCTCCAACAGTATCGTACCCCGTTCGTGGGCAAGAGTAGCCCGGTTCTATTCTGGTGGGGCTCCTTCGATTTGTCTGAGACCCGCTTCTCCGGCAGGCCGGCGCCGGAGCGAGCGTGGCCGACTCGCTGGATGGCACTGGGTGGGGACCAGGAGCAGACCTCCGCCGGCTTCTGGCCAGGAAGCGGTACGGTGCACGAGCCGGCCTTCTTCGCCTACACCTATCCCGAGCCGCCCGGCTGCCGGGAGGCAACGATCCGGCCGGACGCCGCGATCTACCACCCCGACG
>DASVZE010000395.1:0-2088 GCA_036391775.1 Chloroflexota bacterium
GTTGATGAACATCGCCATTCCGTGCCCGTCAATGACGGTCTCACCGTCCTCGAGCCCAAAAAGGTAAGTTACCGAGCTATTCTCGTACAGGCGATCGCCTTCCTCTTTCGTAATGCGTGGCCCCGTGTACTCGATCAGGCGCGTTCCCTGCGGGATTGCCGACGTGGTATAGCAACCTGCGGCGTGAATATCGGACGAACGAACAATCAGGCCCATGACAAACCCTGTCTCCAGTGAGCAACGCAACCGTTGCAATGATTCTCAGAATACACGAGATTCAAAACAGCTTCTGTTTGACGACCCGCGCGCCCATTGTTATTATCAAGTCGCGGGGTGGAGCAGTCCGGTAGCTCGTTGGGCTCATAACCCAAAGGTCGTAGGTTCAAATCCTACCCCCGCAACCAAATGGCCGCTGACGGGGAAACCCGAAAGCGGCCTTTCCTTTTGCGGCTGAGGTGGGTGCGGCAATCAAGGCGCTGGCCAGGGGTTGGCGTGTACCCCGTGACATCCATCACTGCCGAGGACATTCCGAAGCCGTACTATGCCACGTGTAAGGGACTTCCAACTCCGGCAGGAGGTGTCCCATGGCATATTCCTCTGCGGCTGCTCCGTCAATTCATCCGCTCCCCGCAATTAGCAGAATACTTTTCCCAACGGACTTTTCTCCCTGTTCAAAAGCAGCAATCCCATATGCTTGCGCTATTGCAAAGAGTTATGGCGCAGAGTTACGGGTTGTAAACGTCGTAGGTCCACAACCTTTGGTTGGTCCGATGGGCGTCCCGTATACAGACCCAGAGCAACAGGATGAGACCGCTCGCAGACAGCTGCGTATGCTGGTGGATTCAACGGACTTTCACTCCATCAAGCTTCAGCACTCCGTCCATCGCGGTAGCGTTTCAGATACCCTTTGCCGCATCGTCGAGGAAGATCGGTGCGACCTTCTTGTAGTCGGTACGCACGGTCGTCATGGCGTGAAGCAATTCGTCATGGGTTCTGTTGCGGAAGAGTTATTCAGGCGCGTCAGCTGTCCGGTTCTGACGGTGGGGCCAGGAGCGCGGAAACCTGTGGACCGAAACGTTCAATTCAGGCGAATACTTTTCGCGACTGATCTCTCGGAAGCATCTACCAAGATTCTTCACTACGTGGAGAGCCTCGCACACGTGACCGATGCAGAGCTGGTCGTTTTTCATGCGGTGCCCGATAGCCGAGACGCTACATTTGACGACAGACTCGCCGCAGCCAAACGACGGCTTGCGGAACTTATGCCGAAAGGAGTTGCCAAAACTGATACTTCGCTGAAGGTAGGACAACCGGCTGAACTGATCGTGGAAACGGCAAGCCAGCGTGAGTGTGACTTGATTGTAATCGGCGCTCGTCGTGGTCCGCGATTGGCAGCACACGTACCCTGGGCCGTTGCCCACGAGGTTGTCTGCGCTGCCCCCTGTCCGGTAATGACGGTCGGTCACTGAGACGCGTGTTTCTGAATCAACCGCCGGGACAAACTACGTCCCGGCGTTGTTTGCCCCAACTCTATCCTTGGCTCCCCGTGCTGCTGCGTGCCTTCGGCCTGTAGACGTGCGTGCTCTGTCCAAAGAACACTTCAGCCGACTCCATAACAGTTTCAGACAGCGTCGGGTGCGGATGGATGGTCAGCTTGATGTCGCTGGCAAGGGCCGCCATTTCGACTGCGAGGACGCCTTCCGCGATCAATTCTCCGGCACCTGCGCCAACAATTCCCATCCCCAGCACCCGCTCTGTTCGCGGATCGATGATGAGCTTGGTCATACCTTCGGTGCGGTCGAGCGTCATCGCTCGGCCTGAGGCTCCCCACGGGAACTTGGCCACGGATATCTGACGCCCTTCTTTTTCGGCTTGAGTCTCAGTGATACCGCACCACGCGATTTCAGGGTCGGTGAACACGACGGCCGGAATAGCGTTCGGCTCAAAAGCAACTTTGTGACCCGCGATGTGTTCGACTGCCGTGCGGCCTTCATGCGACGCCTTGTGGGCGAGCATCGGTTCGCCCACAACATCGCCGATCGCGTAGATGGACGGGTCGGCGGTCTGAAGCTGCTTATTCACCTGGAT
>DASVZE010000396.1:0-6046 GCA_036391775.1 Chloroflexota bacterium
CGCCAGGCGCGTAAGCTCCGGATACCGCGCGGCCAGAGCTTGTCGCTCCCCGGCATCACAGGTTGCGATGTATGTCTCGAGCGCTTCCCCAAAAGGACCGTACGGAAGCCAGCTCCTCGGTTCGGAGCTCGCTCCCCACAACACGAGAGCATCCTCGCGCGCTGCTTCACGGGCGGCTTCCGCTACCAGACGAGTCTTGCCGACACCGACTTCACCGCTGACCATCACTGTGAATCCAGAGCCACTTTCGGCCCCTGCGAAGTCCTCCAGCAGTAGACGGAGTACCTGGTCCCGACCAAAGAGTGGAGTCGGAGAGAAACGCGGAATAGAGATATGTTCGCGTTCGTCTGGAACGCGAATAGCCGGCTTCTCAACCTGAACTACGGTTTGAAGTCGGCCGTTACGGATTTCCTCATAGAGCTCGACGGTTGCACGTTCGGGAGGTACATCCAGCTCTTGCCTCAATACCTCACAACAGAGCTGATATTGGCGTAAAGCCTGTAGACGCCTCCCGGATTCTGCATACAAACGCATGAGGTGACGGTGAACGTCTTCTCTGGCCGGATCGATCTGCAGCACGTTATTGTGTCGCTCAATCGCCTCGTCCCGATCTCCCCGTTGTTCGAGCGCACAGGCAAGGCCGAAGAGTAAGCGCAAATGTAGCTCCGCCAGCTCGTCGCGGCGGGCAATCGCCCAGCTCTCGTACGTATCCTCTGGAAGCAGCTCGCCGGTATACAGGGCGAGAGCCGACTCCAATGATACGACATCGCCGTGGCGCAAAGCCTCGTCTGCTGCCGACCTGAAGTGGTCGGTATCGATCCATATCCGGTCGGTCACAAGGCTAATAACATCGTTGGACAGGCGTAAATACGAGGAAGGTCCTCGACTCGCCATGTCTGGCTCGAGCGCTCGACGCGCTACATGGAGGGCTTTACCAAAGCTATTGACTGCTGAGACAAAGTCCACTTCCGGCCATAGATATTCCAGCACCTGTTCGCGGTGCAACGCATGTTCGATCTGTGCGGCCAACACCTTAACCAGAGCCTTCGCACTTCGCCGTTGTTGCCATGCGGATTCCGGCACAACGTGTCTGTGCTCGACGCGAAAACCCCCGAGCAAAGTGAGGCGGATATCCGGTGGTTGGTTCGCCCCGACCACACCACCGGGGCCATAACCACTGCGCCCCATGATAAATTGTCCTTCTTACCCTTCGGTACGAATAGTCTCCCCCGTGAGCGAATCTCACGCTACCGCCGTATTGAGGTATATCTCCTTTCGCGGGCGTATACGCTCTTGTTCATGTACTCGCCCAAACTGCCGCCACAATACCAAATGATCGGAGAGGATATAAGTTCTCATATCTCCCCGCTCTCTCCTTCTCTCGGGCGTACACTATCATGCAATTGAGTAGATGTCAATGAATTATTCTATAGGACATGGTCTGCGTGAAGATAGGGCGGGAGCGGAGATGTAGCGACCGATTGAATTGGACTTGAATAGTACAGAAAATCCGCCTCTAAAACTCCACGTCGAGCAGAATGCTCTCAGTCCAGGGGAGTGTTACCCAGTGAATCTCCCACGCGGGGAACAAGCTATTGCCGCGACTTTCCCAGCGTTCGGCGGACAGTACTTTTCTGTTGCATCTGGACATCTTAATCTGCGCCCCTGCAGGTGCGCGGACCCCCACGCGCAAGGTGAATCCAGGTGGCGGATCCTCCAGGGGACGTATCTCCAGATGGTACGATCCGGCGGCCACGTTCGCATACAGCAAGTCAAACCGTGTGTTCGCCACGCGCGCACGACATCGCAAACGCGGCCACTCTAGGGGAATCGACGGGCAGATGTGTACCGTCCGTTCCAGCGCATCAACCTGCACTCCGGCAAAGAGGTGCATACTCTGGATAAACCCGGCGAGACTCCATGCCTGATAGTCGGCTCCGACCTGTCCTTGCATCGCGTGCAGCTCGCTTAGACCTCCGATCCCCATCTCGTGCAGCGCCTCGTCGACCTGGTTGGACAGGTACAGGCGATAGGCATGTTGAACATCGCCATACTTCAGCTCGCCCTCAACCATGAACGGGTTGAGCCACTCCCACTCGATACCACGGTGATAGTTGTAGGTCCCAACGCTCGCCATGTCCTTGCCGCGCACATTACGTGAGTCATCAAGAAACTCCGTTGGAAAAACCCGCGGCCAGTCGCGCGGCGCCAGGCTGCGCACACCGCGGTAGCCTGCCAGCTGGTCACGGGCCTCGGCCACCATCGATCGCATGAGGTCACAGGGCAGTGGGGAATGTATCCCGAAGGCGATGTAGCCGTTCGGCGTCAATACGTCTTCTTGCTTCCAGTCATACGACAGATGGTCGACTAGAAAGCCGTCAGAAACATATTGTTCGAACGTTTTCCGGCCCTCTGCCTCAATCTGCTCCATAATGCCTGCCAGACCGGCGTTGACACGCTGCACGAACGGCCGGAACTCTCCCAGGATCTGCAGCCATAGAAGCTCGATTTCGACGGGAAATCCTGCGCGCGGTGTATATGGCGTATCCTCCCACGTTTCCCACAAATACGTGGGATCGATGATCCCGCCAGATGGGAGTAGCCCTCGCTGTACGAACGATTTGCTCGCGTCGAAGAAGTGCTCCACCATCGGCATCTTCTCTTCCAGCAGCGACAGATCACCGCTGTCCCGGGTGTACTCGAACAGCCGCTGAAGCGCCCATAGCGTACCGTCGCTGGAGTAGTACACCAAAGGCTCTCCGGCGCGAATGATGTGCGGCAGTCGGCCGGTGCGCTGGTCCTGGTGCTGCCAGGTATTGTCCAGGATGTGCCGCACGGTTTCGTATTCTCCCGTGGTCAGAAGAGCACCGAGCGAGATATTCTCGTCGCGCTTCCAGGCATCCATAAAGTATTTGTTGCCGGCAAAGATCGCGTAATAGTGCCGCTGGTGCTGAGGCTCACCGTGGAGGGTGGCATCGCGTGCGACCAGGCAATCATTGAACCGCGTGAGAACATGCGCGTAGGCCGTGTCTGCCTCTTTATCGCCCGTCTCCAGCAGACCCGACTCCAGAGTTTGCGCGATCCTCTCCTGCTTGCTCACACGAAGGGTCGGGAGATCGCGCCACAGGGTATCGAAACCTTCGACTACCTCCTCGCGCGCATCTCCAAAAGCGAAAACCAGAGACGCTGTCTCCTCAAGATGGAACAGCGCAGGCGCGTATGCCTTGGTTTGATACACATCCCATAGGGGCGATTCATCCGGATCCCTGGTCTGTGCCTCTTTATATGTCGATTCAATCAGCTTCTCACGTTGCTCATCTTTGAGGTACGTCTTCTCGACCAGACGCTGCTTCTCAGGCAGCATCTCGATCGTCGCCTTGCCCGCCACGACCCCTGCCAGACCGAAGAAGTGCATGGATGCGTGCGCGCTTCCGACGTTCTCCACGCGGTTGCGGATCATGACTCCCTGCGCCGTCTCTTGCGCCCGGTACTGAGAGAAGTCAGTATTGAAGGATTGATAGTACCGCATCTCAAATTCGGGCTTGACCACCAAAGGCACGTTCCCCTCGACGGTGTAGACAACCGCCTGAAGCTTGTCCGGAACGAAAAATGTCTCCTTGATCTCGTGATCGCCTATGGTGAAAGTACGCACGACCCGATCGAGATAAACAGACAGAGAGGTCTGGTTCGTGCGATCCAGACCGACCATCTTTCCGTCGATGTGAGCCCGAGTCAGGATTCCCTCGAAAAAGGAGCGGCCGAATCCACTTGCGCCAAACCACTTGGTTGCATGCAACGTTTCGTCTCGCACGTTGTTGGCCGCGGGCAGATACAGGACAAAGCCACCCCGATTACCCAAGAGGAACGTGTGATGTAACAATCGCCGCCCTTCAAGGTGCACGGCGTAGCGATCCAACCACTCTGCTTTCACAGGACTATCATGCGAACTGCGCCGATATCGGACCAAACCCAAGTCAAGCGCATCGCCCCAACAAAAGAGCCATGCCGCGACTCGGACGTCTTCATTTGCACTGGCCGAAACGGCGACGCTCTACGATACTTTTGGCCTCGTTCGATTACGCGCCCAGAAGTCCATCAGTAGCTCGGCAACAAGCATGCGTGCTCCCTCCTCAGGGATCTCCTGGGAGATGAAGTAGGCAAAGCTATGCGCGTCGCGCTGCGAGAGAACAGTGATCTCACGCTGCATCTGACGGATGCGTTCCAGCATTGCCTCGTGATACTCGTCCGACGCCATAGCCGATTATAGGACGTGTGTGCTAAAGACTGTATTGTCCCTTGTGCAGCCATATAATGGCCGAGAGTGCACCATAGTAGGGGCGGAGAATGCTTGCCGAGCTTGATGTCGTCGTCTTCCTTCAATCGCATGACGATCTGCAACGGACCGCGGAGCGCGTCTTTGGCGCCCTCCACACCTCGTGGTCAGCCGCAACCGATGAACAGGTTGGCGATCAGTACTTCGCTGCTTCGGGCCTGGGCTTCTCTGCCGGGCTGTACAGTAACAGCGATCAGCGCGCCGATCCCTGGTTTGAGCGCTACCCGTACTTCATTGAGATCACCTCTCGCTTCTGGTGCGTTGATCTCGATAGTGTGGACCTGGAAGGGCCTCTCAGCGAGTACTACGGACGAATGCTCGCCTTTGGGCTCGACATGGAATCGGCTACGGCGATCCTGGTCGACACAACCGAGGAAGGTGAGTGGTTCGAAATCGTGGCGTACCGCCGAAACCCTCAGTACCGGCTGGATCAAGGGCCCACGACACCTAAAGTGGTTGAGATAGAACGGCGTCGCGAGTTTTCCTCCTTCGAGGAGACCGAGGAGTGGGAGGAGGAGGACTTCGAGACAGTCGCGGCAGATGAGCCCGAGGAGTAGAGCGGCCCGTTGATCCCGTATAGCGATCCAAGCGAGCCGGGCCGCATATTTCCGTGGGTCAATATCTCTCTCATCGTCGTCAACTTCCTGGTCTTCCTTTACGAGCTTTCACTCCAGGCGCAGTCGACAGGTACCTTCGACAATTTCCTCTATCAATACTCGCTGGTGCCGTGCGAATACACCAGCCACTGCACGGTCGTCGCTGGAGCGCCTCACCCGTTCTGGCTGGCACTCTTCACCTCGATGTTCATGCACGGAGGGTGGGCCCATATCTTCTTCAACATGCTGTTTCTCTGGGTCTTTGGAGACAACATCGAGAACTCTATGGGGCACGTCCGCTACCTCTTCTTTTATCTACTCTGCGGTTTAGGCGCCAATGCTCTGGAGATTCTCACCTCGGTGAACTCCACTGTGCCCGGGTTGGGCGCCAGCGGAGCGATTGCCGGTGTGCTGGCGGCCTATCTGATGCTCTATCCCGGAAGTTCAGTACGAACGTTGATTTTGTTCGGCTTCATCCCGATTCCTGTCCGGCTCCCAGCCTTTATTCTGATCGGTTTTTGGTTTGTTATCCAGCTATTTAATGGCCTGGCAGCACTCAGCACGCCAGCCGCCAATGCCACCGGCGGCGTTGCGTATTGGGCCCATGTGGGCGGCTTTGTCACCGGCGCAGTGCTGATCTGGTTCTTTCGGGACCCAGGCAGAGTCCAACGACTACAGGCGTACCATGCGAGACCTTATGGGCAGTCGTGACATGCGGGACGGGGTCTAAGACGAGCGTGAAGCAGGTGAGTCGCTCGGAAATGGTTCAGGCGGACCCTGGTACGACCCTAGAGGGCTTTGTCGTCCGGACCGAAGCAGGCTTCCATCGCGTCCTATCCGGTGATCAGATCATCGTCTGCCGCGTATCCAAACGCCTATTGGGTGGCCAGCGAGTGGCTACAACTGCCGTCGTTATCGGCGATCGCGTTCGGGTGCGACAGGTCAAAGACAATACTGGTGTGATCGAGGAGGTGCTGCCGAGAGAGAACGAGCTGGTACGTGGAGCAGCAGGCGGAAGCCGCTATCTTGACGTCATCGCCGCTAATCTGGACCTGCTGGTGGTGGTTCACTCGCTGCTCGAGCCGGATTTCAACTACGCCAGAGTTGATCGCTTCTT
>DASVZE010000397.1:0-8919 GCA_036391775.1 Chloroflexota bacterium
AACAGCGTACGCGTATATCTCAAGCCGTACACCCGCTATCTCGCCAGATCTGCGCAGGACCCAACCCGTGAGTCCTCGCTATTCGACCAGAGCCCTCGATCAGGTGGAACTAGCGTTCTGGCGGGTGTGCGATCGCACATCAAGCGGTACCGTGATGGGGACCGGCCTATTCAACTAGGCACACTCCTGTCGAATGATGGACGACTGCTCATGAACGTATGAAAGGCGAAACGAGGTGAGAAATGGAAACCGGAGATAGTATTCACCAATTGTTGGAGGCGCGGCTCGATGAGCTCGACCGGCAGATGGACCAGATAGCAGGTAGGATCGCTCATACCTCGGGCGATGTCGAGACGCGCCTACACTCACAGCTAAGCTCTCTACGCACCCGTCTGGCTGAGGTTCACACGCGGCTGCGCGAGAAGGAGGACGCTGATACCAGGGCATCGGACGAAGCCCTCGCCGAGCTCGGTCGCACACTGGACGACATGTATGCAGAATTAGCAGCCTGGCCGAAGTAGCCGGCTCAGCCGATGCCTGCGTTTCCCCGCGCGGTTGCTGTCAGCCTGGGGGTGGTGGTCTGGGCCGCGGCACTACGTGTTTGGGTCGCTTGTGTCCGGTAGGCGCGGCAGCCGCGGCGGGAAATGACGTTGCCCAGATCTACGGCGGCCAGCGGGACGACGACCTCGTGTCTGACCGGGAACTTTTGCTCGACTACCAGCTGTGCGACGTCTCGATCTTACTTGCTTGGAGGGATAGCACCGTGGGCGATCGCGTCTATAGCTCTGACACTTCCGAGCTCGGCTTCCCCCTGGTCGTCCGCCAGCACGGCGATTTTGCGCCGCTGCTCATCATCTTTGCTCTGTTCACCGGATCATGGATAGACGGCGTGATCGGTGCGCTGGTCGCCATCCCGCTGGTCCGCGCGGTCCTGGTGCTGGTGGTACGCGTCGGCATTGCAAATTCGGGAACGGACGGGCGCCACGGTGTGAATCAGGTTCCTATTCATGGCTCCCGGCAAGCACTTCCAGGAGCCCGCCGAGCATCGACAGGTTCTTGACGAAGTGCGTGAGCTGCCCCTCACGCTGCTTGGAAGTGGTTTCCTTCCAGAACGCGTGGCCCGTCAGGGTTGTGGGTATCAGGACCATGGCGAGCATGGCGGCCGCCCAGCGGGGGAGCCGGCCAAAGGCCAGCGCGATTCCAGCAACGACCATAATGAAGCCGTTGGCGCGGACTGCCATTTCTGGCCTCGGCACGCCGGCAGCCGCCGCCTGCTCGACGCGATAGCCGGGATCGCGTGCTGCTTCCCAGCCACCCAAAATGAACGGAACGGCGAGTAGGAGTTGCCCCATCCTTTGAATCATTACTTGAACCATCTCGTCACCTCCACAGGGTGGATCTGCGTCCGGTGCCCTCCCAGCACTTGGGCGGCTGGTTCGGTGCGGACGTCCCTGTTGTCTCGAGCGTACAAAGTGCTGCGGACATGCGCACCCCCCAAAGCGACAGATCAAGCTCTTGCGGAGCCCCTGTTCAAATGGAGAGGGTTAGTGTCTGCCAGGCGACGCAGGCCTGGCGAGATGATGGGTAGCCGAGGACCCGAGATCAACTAAGAATCGCCCTTCGGATTGTCCGCTTCAAACTTGGTGACGTGTTTCGACGCCTCCTGCAGATTCCGAGTGCCACGGACTACGATGGAGCCGGCCTTGACCGCACGAGCGAGAGCGTAGCCCATGCCCGTGCGTACCAGACGCCGTACGTGCGGCGACAGCAAAGCAGCGGTTGCGGCCAGCGTGATAACCCGTCCCGATTGTCGACGGTCGTTGGATGCCATTCGATTCCTCCAATCCTGGTGGATTCTGTGTCAGACAGTTCCGGTGAGCCGTCATGACTCTTTCCTGTCGGCCGACCGGCCCGACGACGCGGTCAGCTGCCTCACCGCACCTGGTCCGGGCTGTTCTGCTGTCGCCGTTTCCCCGTCATCGTTCCGTGACCGCGTCGATGGCTTGGTTCTCCGCGTTTCATATGCCTCCTTGACGACGACATGAGCGATCCCGGCTACCGGTACAGCGAGAAATGCCCCCAGAAAGCCGCCAAGAGGGTACCCGACAAGGGCAGCCGCCATCGCTTCCAGTGGATGGATTCCCACCGACTTGCTGTTGACCCGAGGACCAATCACATTGGTGACCAATTGCTCGAACAATATGAAGTACGCGAGCAGCACGACTGTAGTCGGCACCGAGGTGAACAGCAGGGAAACGATGACCGGCGGGATGTACACAAGCATCGGCCCAATCACCGGCAGCAGTTGCAGCAGGAAGGTACCCACACCGATGACGACCGGGTATGGAACTCCCAGGACGGCTGCGCCGAACCCACCGAGGGTGCCCGCGAGCAGCGCGAGCAGGAGCTGACCGCGTATATAGCCGCCGAGAATATCGTCGACCCGCGTGAGGAACGTGGCTGCCTGTGTCTGATATGCATCCGGCAGCAGGGCGATGCTTCTCTGGATCATACCCTCACCATCACTGACGAAGTACACGGAGATGATAAGGGTGAGCACAAGGTCCAGCAACAGCGCTCCTGTTTGTGTGAGGATGGTAGCCGTGTTGCTGAGAAGGGAAGCGGCCTGATCGCTTGCTTTCTTCAGGGCTTGGCCGGCTGAGGCCTGCACGTTCACCCCTATGTGGTGCTGGTCGGCCCATGTTTGGGCATCGAGCAACAGGATCGGTGTGGACGATACCGTTCGTTGCAGGGCCCGTGCTTCCCGGACAATGGCGTCGGCATCGGCCAGAGAACGGGTGAAAGATAAGGAGGAAGGGTGCTGGCGGCGAGTAGGGCGACCGTAGTCTGCTTTCAGCGCAGCTATCGAGGACTGGAGCGGACGAAGGTAGCTTGGTGGTATGCGTGTCCAGGGAGCGGGAGACGTTCTTCGGCTGGCCGGGGTGTGTGGTGAGAAGGGTGCCGGCTTGGCCTGCAGCGCGGCCATTTCGCCTTGCAGTGCAGCAATCCCCGTCTCCGCGTGGTGTATGCGGGACTGTGGGACCGTGTGCCCTGCGACAACTGTAGCCCTCTGCTCGTGTAAGTCACTTCTGATCGCAGTCGCCTCGTCTGCTATGCGGCTCAGTGCACTGAGCGAGCGTGTGGAGGGGCTATTGAGAGCGCTGACGAGCGATGAGCTCTGCGTGACAAGTGGCTCGAACACCAGCACACCGACGAGTGCCAGAGCGGCCGCCACGCCGACGTATACGATCAGTGTCCCTGCCCATCGCTTCCCCACCTTGGCGGTCACGCGGGACACTGCGGGATTGAGCACGTAGGCAAGCATGGCGCCTACCACAAAGAGCACCAGCACGCCGCCGAAGTGCTGCAACACCTGGATGACGACATAGAGGAGAGCTAGGGCTGCCAGCACGACCAGGAATACTGCCAGGACGACTGAGAGGCGAAGAATATTCTGCCAGTCTCTTTGCATCATCTGACCCTAATGAATCTCGTCGACCGAGGTTGCGAGTCGATCCCCCCGCTGAACACTGGGGGCGGGGAGGATCGGGATCCAGCTCGGTTGCCTCAGACGTCCCGCGTTCGTGCCCTGTCGTCACCACCGTATTCCTCGCTACCCGGCCGAACACCCCTAAGAGCGCTAGTTCGTTCTATTGTCGGCCCCTGGTCAATGAGCCAGGGGAAGTCGCTGGCGGAATGGAGGGGTCCGTTGAGTGGATAGTCCTGCACAACTGGCGGTTTCTTCGGTGTGCAGTGGCTCCAGGAAGCATACGGTGGTGCCATGAACGAACACGTCGTATCACCTCTCATCGGCAAGCGTGCGCCGGACTTCACCATTCCCCGGACGCTCCACGCGCGCTTCGCCCTACATGACGTCCGGGGGCGTCCCGCCGTCCTGGTGTTCTATCCCGGGGATTGGGATCCGATCTCGTTGGAGCAACTGTGTCTCTATGAAGAACATCTACCCGAGTTGCGGCGCTTCGACGCGACCCTGATCGCCATCTCGGTCGACAGCGTCTGGAGCCACGCGGCCTTTGGGCAAGAGCTGGGTCTCAGCTTCCCCCTCCTTTCGGACTTCCAGCCAAAGGGCCAGGTTTCCCGCGCTTACCACGTGTACCGGGAAGCGGAGGGTCGGAGCGGTCGAGCCCTGTTCGTTCTTGATCGTGAGGGAATCGTCCGCTGGAGTCGCCGCTATCCTACCAATCTCAACCCGGGTGCCTACGGCCTACTAAGCGCCCTCGGGTCGTTCCATCTCACGAGGGCGCCACCGTGAACCAGCCGACAATGATGGTCATCAGCAACGACGATAGCAACGACTAAAAGAACCACAGGAGGTTTGTCATGTACAACGCACTAGTCCGCAATACTCGTCTCCTCGCCCTGAGCGGCGTGGCCGCCATCGCCTTTGGCGTCCTTGCCCTGGTCTGGCCCAACCTGACGTTCGTGGCATTGCTGGCGCTCTTCGGAGCCTTCGCCTTCGTCATCGGGGCCTTTACCCTGGGAGAGGGCCTCAACCTGCTGGCCGAGCGGCAGACCTATTGGGTCTCCCACGTGATTGGGGGGTTGGCCGGCATCGCCGTCGGCGCTGCCACCTACCTGCATCCCGGCTGGACGGCGCTCACCCTCGTCTACCTGATTGCCTTCTGGGCCATCATCACCGGTATCTTCGAGGTCGTGGCGGCCATCGATCTGGCCGGCCAGCTGGATGGAGATTGGATGCTCGGTCTCTCCGGGGCCCTCTCGGTGGCTTTTGGGACCCTGGTGGCGCTCTATCCGCGTTCCGGCGCGCTGTCCATCATCTGGATTATCGGGCTCTACGCCATCCTTGACGGGATTGTCCGCCTCTACCTGGCCTATCACGTCAATCAAGTGGAGTCGCGGATACATTCAAAGTTTCAGCAGTCCCCTGGACACTCATAGTCGCCCCGGACGGCATTTGAGCGCACTGCATTGACATCGGGAGAGGAGGACAGACATGGCCAACATTGATGGGATCATCACCGAAGATGTCCGCAGGACCATCGCGCCTGGGCAGATTGTGTACGACTGGGAAAGTAAGAACGTCGGTTCGGTCGACATGGTCTATCACGAAACGGGCTACTTCACCGTCGCGGCGCGCCCGTTACCGGAGAAGAGGGACAACCCGTTCATGGAGAGGAGTTTCTACATTCCCTTCCGTCTGATCACGAACATCGATCCGCGCGAGCTGTACCTCTCTGTCTCCCGAGACGAGCTGGATCGGGACTACTCCACTCCGCCGCCCCGGTCCACGTTCGACGCAGAAGTGGAGGGACAAGAGGTGGCCACGACAATCGAGCCGAGCGGCTACACGGGCGCTCCCATCGTCGTGGAACGAGCCAGGATTGATCAGCTCAAGAATCGCATTGCGGTGGGCGATCACGTCTACACCTCGGAACTGACCGATCTGGGCGCGATCAAACGGTACGACCCGGTGACCGGCTGGATGCTGGTCGAGAAGGGCGTCCTGTCGGAAAAGCATGACCTGATGGTCCCGGTCACGGTGGTGGATTACGTGAACAGAGATATACAGGAAGTGTACCTCGTGGCGTCGCAAGCCGACCTCCAGCGCATGCAACACGGAGAACCGACGGAGGTGGTGTTCGTGGATGCCACAGTGCGTGACGACAGCTAGTCAAGGGGCTTCTTTGGATGGGGTGCAGAGCGACGCCGCTCGTGCACCCCACCTACCTCCAGAGGTTGGCCCACGACATCAACCACAGTGCAGCGAGTGAAACGGACAGAACCATGGCCATCCCCATCAACGCGACCGACACCAGTGGAGAGACCGACATCATGCCGCTGGCCAATATTGGCCTGATCGTCGTTAACTTCCTGGTCTTCTTCTACGAGCTGGCACAGACCAGCGGCGCCCTGAACAAGTTCTTCCTCGACTACTCGCTGGTGCCCTGCGAGTACACCAACCACTGTGCCGCCTACGCCGGCACCCCGCATCCCTTCTGGCTCACCCTCTTCAGCTCGATGTTCCTGCATGCCGGCTGGGCCCACATCCTGGGCAACATGCTCTTCCTCTTCGTCTTTGGCAACCATGTGGAGCGCTCCATGGGGCATGTGCGCTACCTGGCCTTCTACGTCCTGTGCGGGCTGGGCGCGAGTGTGCTGGAGATCGCCACCGCCGTCAACTCCAGCGTGCCGGGGCTGGGGGCGAGTGGGGCGATCGCCGGTGTGCTGGCAGGGTTCCTCGTGCTCTACCCGGGAGCGAAGATCGGAAGCTTGATCTCGCTTGGGTTCATCTACATTCCTGCCCGGATCCCGGCGTGGGTGTTCATCGGCCTCTGGTTCCTGTACCAGCTCGGCAATGGAGTCGCAACCATCAGCTCCACCTCCACCTCGGCCGGTGGCGTAGCCTACTGGGCGCATGTCGGTGGCTTCATCACCGGTGCACTTCTCGTCAGAGTCTTTAGCTCCTCGGACCTTGTGGACCAGCTCCGAATGTCGCACGAGCGGGCTCTGCCCTAGCTATCTCGCCTTCAGGACCGAGACTGTCATGCACGTGAGCTTTTCGTCGACTGTCGCCGGCTGGCAGACCTTTTACCTGTTGGCCGGCACAGCATCCGCTACCCTCGCCGGTCTAATCTTCGTCGCGGTCTCGCTCCATCTTGACCTGGTCGGTGAGTCCGGGATTGGGGCGATCTTTACTCTGGCGCGGCGCACCTTGTTCAGCTTCATCCTGGTCGTGGTAGTGGCCCTCATGTTTCTGGTTCCCAACCAGAGGCCACAGGGGCTCGGCTGGCCGCTGCTAGCGCTCGGCATTGTGGATATGCTCCAGACGATCCTGGACGGGCGAGCGGTCGTCACAGAGCTGAAAAACACTGAGGGCTGGGGGCGCATCGCAAATCGGATTGTGCCGCCCGTCGTGCTCACGCTCCTGAGCGGTGCAGGGTTGTTCCTGGTTGGCGCTACCGTGCTAAGGGACACGACGTCCTACCTATATTGGATGGTGCCGATTGTTGTCCTGATCTTGAGCACCGCGGCTTTCAATGCGTGGGAACTAATGCTGGGGCTCGCAGACCACAAGTCCAGCAGACTGGTGAATATACCTCGGTGAGCAAACATCAGAGGGCCGATCCGAGGTCGATGAGGCCTCGCTGGGCTGCCACGGAGAGGGCATGGGTCCGGTTGTCCACCCCCAACTTGTTGAAGACGGAGGTGAGGTGATACCGGACCGTGCTCTCGGCAATGATGAGCTCGTGCGCGATCTGCTTGTTCGAGAGGCCCTCGGCGATCAGCTGCAAAACCTCTCGCTCGCGCGCACTGAGTATGCCCTCGTGAGTGCTCTCGCGTCCAGGCCCCTGATGCGTATTTTCCTGCAGCGCCCCCTCGAGCACTTCTCGGATCAGCGCTCCGACTTGCCCGAACGTTTGGTGGTGCCCCGCACGCAGTGCCGCGTTGAGCTCTTCCTGTTCCATCCGAGCCCGGAGGACGTCGCGCGTGGGCGCTATATACACATTCTCTATCAGGCTTCTGACCAGCCCTATGGCCTGATCCATCGACTCGGCTGCGCCCACCAGGCGAGCCAGTCGCTCCGGATGACCGTGACTCCGCAGCAGCCAGGCGATCCCGGCAGTGGAGAGATACATGAGCCGGTCTCCGTGCGACTGCATGGTGATGGCAAGCAACTCTTGTCCCATGGCGCTGGCCCCAGTCAGATCTCCCCGAGTCGCGGTCACGCTCATCGCAAAGAGCAAAGCGACGCCGCGTCCCCAGTCGTCCCCCACATCCTGATAGCGCTTCAGGATCTCGTCCATGAGCTGCATGGCCTCCTCATCCCGCCCCTGCAGAAACGCGATGACCCCGCGGGGCAGGATCGCCTGGATGATCTCCCGGTCATGCCCTGACTCCTGGAAGTAGGCCTGCGCCTCCTGCAGGAAGTGTCTCCCCTGGTCCCACTCACCGGTCTGCAAGGTCAATGTGCCCAGGAACGTGAGTGCGCGCGCGATACTCACCGTGTCTCCGCTCGTGCGGGCGAGATCCATGCCTTCGGTGAGGACCTCCTCAGCGTGCCCTGCCTCATCAATCCCGTTGACCCCCGTCCGGTCAACACTCAGCACGAGGATGGCTCCCAGCCAGATCAGTGCCCTGGCCCGGAGGGTGGGCGCGGCAGCGGAGGGACGTGCCAGTGCTGCTTCGAGCCACCGTCGCCCATCGGCCAGGTACCCACGGACTTCCCAGAAGTGACCCAGTGCCGTGGCAAGACGCAGAGCCGCCTCGCCGTCGTCTTGATCGAGTAACCACTCAAGTGCGGCTCGCAGATTGTCCTGGGCCTCCTCCAGGCGGAGGAACCAGGCGCGCTGCCCGGGCCCGGTGAGCTCAGGCTCTGCCCGCACGGCGAGCGCGACAAAATACAGTGCATGTGACCGCTTCGCTGCATCGCGCTCTCCTGCCTCTGCCAGGTGTTCCAGGGCAAACTCTCGCACTGACTCGAGCAGTCGGAAGCGATAGCTTCCCTGCATATCGTCCTCACGTTGCACCAGGCTCTTGTCTACCAATGAGCCCAGCACCTCGAGGACGTCGATCGTCTGCGATCCTGCCTCGGCGACAATCGCCTCAGCGGCCTCGAGTGTAAAGCCGCCGACAAAGACGCTCAGAGAGCGGAAGAGTATCTGCTCGTTGGGACTCAGGAGGTCATAGCTCCAGGCGATAGCAGTCTTGAGCGTGTGCTGGCGTTTCGGGAGATCCAGCGCCTCCCAGCGCAGCAGCGAGAGACGCTGGCTCAACCGCTCTAACAGCATCTGGGGGGAGAGCAGCTGGATGCGCGAAGCCGCCAGCTTGATGGCCAGTGGCAATCCATCGAGATGGACCATAAGCTCGGCGGTTGCCTTGGCATTCTCGCTCGTCAGGTGAAAGTCGGGATCGATCATCCGGGTCCGGCGCAGGAAG
>DASVZE010000398.1:0-4307 GCA_036391775.1 Chloroflexota bacterium
TGATCCGCGTGTTCCAGGCGGTATAGAGCTGCGTCCCCACGCCATGCAGGTAGAAGTCCTGATGCAGCACCCAGAGCGCCCGCGCCTGTTCCTGGCGCGTACGCTCTGCCGCTATGACCCGCGGATCGGGTGTATGAATCCTGGTAGCGGCCGGCTCTGGCGTGACTCTGTGCCGTGCCACCGTCTGCCGGCTCCGGGGCTTGCGATGTACGGCAGCAAGATGACGCGGTGTCTTACCTGGCTGCAGAGTGAGGGTTGCATCGTGGACCAGGGACGGGCGCATGACGCCCATGCCGGTGAGCAGCACGAGCAACGACACAGCGACCAGAGCCAGCACCAGGCGTCGATGAACCCCATTTTCCCCTCTCATTCCTCATATTGTGCCTTGAGAGGTCAATATTCTGCATCGACGCGCTTTTTTGCAAGCTGCAGAAATTGCTCGCCCTTCATGGGCCGTTTGATTCACTCTGGGCATGCCGTCCTGCGACGATGCCCTCCACCGCGTGAGTGAGGAAGAGAAAGGCATCGGACGTCTGGCATTGTCGGAGACCGACAGCTCCGAGCCTGGCACACTGACGACGCGTTTTCTGCGTCTCCGCTGAACCCGCGGTATGTCGGCTGCGCCGAAAATCAGGCGCGGACCACACCCTGGCATATTCACCAACGGGCCGAGAACGATGTAAGGCTGGCAACTGCATGGCACCATGTCTACTATGGAACGGTGGAGAGATAAGCCGAGCAAGCCGCCATAATGGCGGCGACAGGCTCTCTCGCTTCGCTGCGACTAGATGCTGCGACATCTGTTTGAGCAGGCGCGACGAAAGGAATGCGATTTGGCCCGTGTCAGCCCTGAAGCAGCGCAACATGAGCATCAGCTTCGGGCTGCTCTTGGCCAGCGGGTTCGCAGTTTGCGCCGGCTTCGTAACCTGACGCTCGAGCGGCTCGCCTCTCGCTGTCACGTGAGCGTCGGTATGCTGAGCCAGATCGAACAGGGCAAAGCAAACCCTTCGTTTCTTGCCCTGCAGCGTATCGCGGTCGCACTTGACGTTCCCGTCGCGCGGCTCGTGCATGTCGGGGGCGCACCGCCACCGGTGGTCCGCCATGGCCAGGGACGCCGCCTGAATCTTCCGACTCGCGGAGGAGAGGACGGCGTCGAGTTTGAGATGCTGGTACCCGATATGAATCGCGCTCTTCTCGTCCTTCGCTTGACCTATCCGCCTGGCGCGCAAGCGAGCGACAAAAATGGGCCCGGGGTTCACGTCGGCGAGGAGACCTGTATCGTGCTGCGTGGAAAGATCGAGGTCCACCTCGACAGTGAATGCTACACAGTGTGCCCGGGAGATTCCATTTCGTTTGATTCCACGACCCCTCACCGGAGCCGAAACCCGGGTCCTGAGGAAGCGGAGACGATCTGGGCCATCACTCCACCGGTCATTTCGGCCGACTCAGATACGCCGACTGACAGCCGCGCCGAGCCGGATGTCGCGCCCTGGGGTCACCCGTAGGGTCACGTTCGGCTTCCCGCTATCAGTAATGAGTCACCTGGGGAAACAGGTGATGGACGTACGGCAGGATGCCGGCAAAGGTGGGACCAAGAGCTGAGTGATTGACGGCATGCCGAACGGCATGGCTGGGAATTCGCTTACCCAGATAGAGCAAAAGCTCCACCACCAGCGTCGCCTGAAGCACACCGATGATCGCTCCGCCGACGCGGTCCGGTCCCCCCATCATGAAGGTTCGCATCAAGCGCCGGATCACTCTGGCTCCTACCATGATCGCGCCCCACACGCCCAGGAAAATAACGAGATACGAGATAACGGTGACCCAGGCAGACTTGGGAGCGACAGTGTCGATCGCGCTTCGGATTCCCGGGTAACCGATTCTCGCCACCGCGAGCGCCACCACCACCCCGAGGATGGTTGCTACCTCCACCAGAAAACCGCGCCGCAGGCCGCTGAACGCGCCCAGACACAGAATGACGATGATGATGATGTCGACCAGGTTCAGAGAGGCATCCTCCGTATTGTCCGGTTCGCGGCCTCGCGCCAGATGTTTCTCACCCAGCCCGGACGTGTCATGGAGCGGCGCGTTGTGAAAGCACGAGCCGCCGGGTGCAATTCGCTCTGCCGCACAAAGACCGGCCTGGTAGTGTCGTCGCGTAACGCTGCCAGGAAGTCCTCTCGCGTCTCGCCGGGAAACTCGGTATACGCGCTGCCGAGCGAGGTCTCATCGTGTGCATCGCTGTTTGCCACCATGGATAGCCGGCCGCTCATCCGGCCGGCGAGCTGATCAAGCTTGACCTGGGCTGCCCTGGGAATGGCGGCGTTGATCGCCTCCAGTCCCTGCAAGCGCAGGCCGCGGTCCAGGCCGTGCGCGATTGTCCGTTGCAGCCAGGGCGGGTATACCGGATGTGCGGGAATGCAAATGGCGCCTCGCTCCTGCGCGTATTGAACGGTCCACCAGAAGGGTCGTAAAGAAGGAATGTCGGAGATCCGGCCGTCCGGGAAATAGCAGAGTAGATGACCCGCCAGGTTGGTCACCTCCACGCCCGGCAAATAATCGAACCGATATCCGCCCCGTTGATGGATCTCCCAGCCGGCGCGCGCGGCGTCGGTACTGTCGTGATCGGTGATGGCGAAGAGTGCGAGGTCCGTCTCTTCCTCGACGTACCGGAAAAGCTCTTCTACTCCCTGATTCCCGTCACCCCAGCTGTCGTGGCAGGTGTGCGCATGGAGGTCAGCCTTGCCCATGCGCTCCTACCCGGTCGAGAGCTGATACGACGCAGTCTCCCGCGTTTTGGGCGAGGTGGTGAACACCGCGACAACCAGCTTCTTGAATCCACTCTTGACCGGATCGATCAGGATGGATCCCTTGTCACCCTTGAGCGGCATGGTCGACACGGTTTCGCCGTGTGCGGTGTATCCGATCACCTGTACCGTCCAGTCGGTGGGCAGAGAATTCACGGCCACCGGGACAAATCCGGCCGCGTGCCACCCGGTCCAGTTGTCCTGATAGCCGATCTCGGGAATCGAGAGCTTTCTAAACACCATCCCGTTGCCGTTATATCCCTCGTCGGTTATGTACTCGAAGCGCAGCTGAATGCGGTGGCCGGCGTACGGCGAGAGATCCACCGTCTGATTCAGCCACGACTTTGACTCACCTGTATAGCCATACCCGTAGTTAGCCCCGTTGGGATTGGAGGTCGTGGTGCTGGTTCCGGGAAGGGTGCGCCAGGTCTTGCCGGCGTCCGACGATGCCTCGACATAGGCATAGTCGTAGTCCTTCTCGATGTCGTACCACGCCTGGAAGTGGAGCGTCGCGTGGTGCACATGGCGCAGGTCAACCGTCCGCTGCAGCCGCGTGTCGCTCATATCACCCCGGTTGGTCCACCAGAATGGGCCGTTACTCTTGACACCGACGGCGGGAACCGTGGCGACTCCGCTGAATTGCAGGTGAAACGGCTTGGCGCTCTGTATGCCGTCCATTTCCGCATACTGGGCAGCCCAGGGCGACACGCTCGAGGTCCAGGAGAAGGGAAGCGAGGAGACTGTCTTCTGAATCGCCACCTTGCGCGGAAGCGCCTTATACGCGTATATCCCCTTGCCGAGCGTGGGGTCGTTCACGGCATTGGCGACGACCCAGTTCTTGAACAGGGTTCGGGCCGAGGTATGGATGTGGAGGCGCTTGAGAACATCGTCGATCAGCTCCATATCGGTATACTTCCGGTCCACCAGGATCTCATGGACGATCTTCTGGCCGTACCGTTCGTATAGGTAGTCGAGGAACAGGTACGCCGCGCCATAGTGGGCCACACTGCCACTGGCCGTGGCGTTAAAGGTGTCAAGCTGGGTATCAGGCTGCAGCGCAAACGAATCCGGCTCGTCCACCGAGGCATACCCGTTGAGTTTCTCGGCCAGCATCGACATTCCCTCGTTCAGCCAGAGATTCTCGTGCGGGTGCATGTTCCAGTGGATCATGTGCTGAAACTCGTGAGCCAGCGTGACGTCGAAGTAGCTGTCACCCGGGATAGTTCCCTGTCCTGAGTTGATATAGAACATCTCCCGCTGATTGCTATAGGGGTTGACGGCACGAGGGTACTCATCCTCGGCCGAATAATATCCACCTACCCCGGTGCTGCGTAGATCGCCGATCAAGCAGGTGATATGCACGTCGTTGTCCACCCCGGGCCGCCACTCGGTGCCGAAGTACTTACGGTCGGTGGGATAGATGTGCTTTTCGAAGTGTTGAGCCGCTCTCGTGATCGCTGAATCACTTGCCTGTACGCCGTTTTGCACGTACAGGTAGAA
>DASVZE010000399.1:0-2854 GCA_036391775.1 Chloroflexota bacterium
CAAACAACGTGGCCAAGAACGTGATCATCGAGCGGATTAACGCGACAGTGTGAGTCCTGACAGCAGAGCCATGACCCGCTATAAGGAGAGTTTGAGTATCCTTGGAGGCTGTCGACTAGCGGTAACTCCGTTATCTAGTAAATTGATGACACTGGGAGTCGCATTAGCCTGCTTTGAGATGAGGCCTGGCCCGATGGATCAGAACACGTTCGGCGTAGCAATGCCGTATGCCGAACCGACAAGGTATACGACTTCCCTAGAGGCACTTCGCAGCTCAAAACCCGAACTCGCCTCAATGGTACTTACAGGCGAAGCTTACCGCTAGGCCTGTCATCGGGTACTTAACCCAAAGCTTTTGATACAGGCTAGGCCGCCGTTTCCGGCGGCCTGTTTTGTTGAACTTGCAGGAGGGCTGGCGCGACCCCTTTTGTAACAGCCGTTTTGTCGGCCTTCAGGATTCTGCTGATGGTCGCGCGCGAGGTGTTGAAGGTCTTGGCGAGCTGAGTGAGGCTCTGCCCGAGAGCGCGGTGCCGGAGCACCGCGGCCGTGTCGATGTTCAGTGGACGCCGGCCGATATGACGTCCTTCGAGCTTCGCCCGGCGCATGCCGGCTCGTACGCGCTCAACAATAAGGTTGCGTTCTAACTCGGCGATCGCGCCGTTGATGACGACCAGGGCCCGCCCGAGCGGGCCCCCGGTATCGACGTTCTCGCGGAACGAGATGAACTCGATGTTCAGATGCGTGAGTTCATCGAGCACTTCGAGAAAGTGCCGGACTGAGCGCGCCATCCGGTCGAAGGCCCAGACCATCACGACATCGAACTTCGCGCGTCGCGCATCACTAAGCAGCTCTTGCAGGCCGGGCCGCTTGGCCTTCGTGCCCGAGATCCTGTCGATGTACTGGTGCGTGATGGTGTAGCCGCGCTGCTGGGCCATCAGCCGCAGGTCGTGAAGCTGGGTCTCGGGATGTTGATCGAGGGTGGATACGCGCAGGTACAACGCAACCCGTTTACTCATGCCTCCTCCTCCAGATACGTGCGAGCCTCGTTCAGGAACCCGAGACCGCGGTCAAGGCGTCCGAGGTGCTGCGGATCGGGCGCCGGCTTCGACAACTCTGCAAGGGCTTCTAGCTGATACAGCGAGCAGAGCCGGTTGATACGCTGACGGACCTGGCAGCGCGTGGGCTGGGGAGGAAGTGGCCGACGGAAGCGACGGGGTCTACGACCAGGGCGGTGTTTCATATAAGCCTCCTTGATTATCGTAGATGTATCTACGATATTCAAGAGCTTCGCAGACCCGCCCATCGCTTCCAAATAGTAGCCGCCCTTCCTCATGGCAGCCAAGGGACTCTGGGACAGCGAAGTCGCACCCGGACGTACCTGGGTCGTGTCCGGCATGGGCGCCAACGTCAAGTCGATGGAAGCACCATCCTCCACCGGCGGCCGCGGCAAGACCGTCAAGATGTACCTCGCACCCATCGTCACGATCTCGTGGGGAACCACCCACGGCTACACCATGGCCCATCACCAGGCTCACAGCTCCAACATCGGCTTCTCGGTTGGATACCCGATACACCTAGTGTTCGTCGCTGCTGGCTGGTGCCGCGGCCGGAAGTCGCTGCCGTGAGCGGGGCAGCGCTGGGCCGCGCCAGCCGTTGTTGGCGCGGCCTCCTCTGGAGTGTCACAGGTGGTCGGTACTGGAAGATGACGGTACTGGTGGGTGTGGTACTCCAGAGGTGGTTATGGAGGAGATATCTGGAGCGATGTTCGTAGCAGGTACTGCTGGTGAACACCTCACCTGAGTGCAGGTATGTCCTTATCTATGGTGCAGGTAAGGGTCCTTTATATAGGTGGTCAGTGGAAGTGAATGTTCTTTTAGAGATAGGGAGTGGGGAGTGATAGAGATATCGATGGTTGAGTGAGAGATTACGCGACGGTTGTGCTTGGCCCCGCCGCCCCCGGCCACAGGTCATCTCTCCTCTTCTACCCCGTGAAATATCAGCCCCCTTCGGACGCTTCCCTCTTGTGTCGCTCCAGTTCCCACTCCTCTCTAAGCTTCTTCGTAAGAATCGGGACTAATACTTCGTTCATGAATTCCTTTGCGATAGGGCTGACGCTTCCGTGTCTTATCTGAAGACTTACGCATTCCACAGCTCCCTCGGAAAAAATTCTTTCGAAGTGACCGCTCTACTATTTGGAACGCCACGACGCCCATGATCAAGTTGGATTGAAAGTTGAGCTCTACTTGGACGAGCATATTTTTCGGATTAAATAACTTTATTTGTATTGGATTCAGGAAGATACGCGGATGCCACCGCATAGAGCTGAAGCGCAGGGATACTACGGATAAGAAACGGGTTAAATCTGCCCGCTGAAAGCAGGATCGTCATGATCGTATCGAGCAGTCTGCAATTGTCTAGACACCACACGAAACTCGCGCACCTTGCCCTCGCAGAAGCAGGGCTCCAGGTTCCGTCTGCAGAACAGATGGAAGCCATTGTGAGATCCGCCTACTGCGTTGCCCTCCTGCTCTGGATGGCCGCGCTGGAGAAACCCACGAACTCGGACTTGGACGAAGTCTTCCGAGACTTCGTCCTGCGGTGTGTCAACCGGGCACCAGGAGTCGGCGATGTCCTCGTGTAGCGAACAGGTCTGGCTCCGGCGAAGCGATAACGTCGCGATCGTTGCCGGGCTGAATCGCATCCTTAACGGACTCGCCGAGATCAAACACGGTCTGAAGTTCGCACCCGAAATGCTCAATCCGGCTGTCGTCCACAAATTCGCATGGAGAAAGTTCGACGAAGAGTCGGCTGCGCTTATCCTCAGTTTGCGAAATCGACTTCAGGAAAGATCAAC
>DASVZE010000400.1:0-5449 GCA_036391775.1 Chloroflexota bacterium
GTGGCGAGGGCAGACGGAGCGGGCCCGAGAGCAACTGGAGGCGGCACTGGCCATCTTCCAGCGGCTTGGTGCAAAAGCGGACATAGAGCGAACAGTGCAAGCACTTGCAGAGGTCACTCGTAGGTAGGTAGCTGCGCGTGGATGCGTGAATCGGAGAACGCCCCGTCCTTCGCCCTCTGGGACGATCTGGAACTGCTCTTCGGCCATGAACGGCCGAAGAGCAGTTCGCAACCGCTGTTGCTTATCGCCTCAATTAGTCATCACATCGTCGAAGAGAGTATAGGTGGGGTCGCCCGGGTAGTTGTCGTCGTGACTGGTCAGCGTCAGCGTGTAACTGTGACCGGCGGTGATCGTCGCCGTCACTTGCCTCCATCCCGAGTTGCCGACACAGGTCTTCCCCAACGGAGTGGACGTGGTCCCCGCGGTATTGTCCTTCAGCGTGGCCGTCGCCCAGTCGTAGGTCACCGTGTCCGGGCAGACAACGTCGTACCAGAAGGTGACCTTGGAATCTCCTGCCGCTGCCGTGAACGTCTGGGCGACGGACGAGTCTCCATTCGTTGCTGAGGTCGATCCTGCCCGCGCGGCGTAGGTGCCACTATGCACGCCACTGGTGACGATGCTTGTGCTGCCGGAGATCGTCCAGCCGGAGAAGCTGCCGCTCTCGAATCCGCCGTTCGTGATGGCGTTCGGGCCGACGGTCGGGCTGCTCAGCGCCACGTCATCGAAGTGCGTATAGGTGGGATCACCCGGGTAGTTGTCGTCGTGGCTGGTTAGCGTCAGGGTGTAGCTGTGACCGGCCGTGACCGCTGCGCTCACCTGAACCCAACCGGAGTTGCTGACGCAGGTCTTTCCGAGCAGTGTGGACGTGGTTCCCGCGGTATTGTCCTTCAGCGTTGCCGTTGCCCAGTCATAGGTCACGGTGTCCGGGCAGACGACGTCGTACCAGAAGGTCAGAAGGGATGCACCCGCAGGCACGGTAAACGTCTGGCTGATCGAGGAGTCGCCGTTGGTCGGCGAGGTCGAGCCGGCCTGCGCGGCGTAGGTGCCACTATGCACGCCACTGGAGACGATACTCGTACTGCCGGAGACCGTCCAGCCGGAGAAGCTGCCGCTCTCGAATCCGCCGTTGGTAATGCCGCTACCACCTGATGAAGTGACCGTCACGGTCACTGTGGCGCTGTGCGTGGCAGTCCCCTCCGTGCCGGTGACCGTCACGGTGTAGCTGCCCGCAGAGACCGAAGCGCCCACGTTGACAGTCAAGGTTGAAGACCCGCCTGCCGTCACCGACGTGGGACTCAGGGAAGCAGTCGGTCCGGCGGGCGAGACGCCGGCGCTCAGGCTTACGGTTCCCGCCGAGCCGCTGGTTACAGCCGTGCTGATAGTAGAGGTCCCACTGCTGCCCTGAGCCACGCTCACACTGGTGGGATTGGCAGCGATCGAGAAGTTGTTTGTTACCGGAGCGGTGATGGTCAGGCTCACCGTTGTGGTGTGGGTGGCGCTGGCGCCGGTTCCGGTAATGGTCAGCGTGTAGGTGCCGGCCGCTGCCGTTCCGGTGGTGATGGTCAGGGTCGAGGATCCACCTGCAGTAACGGATGCGGGGTTGAAGCTGGCGGTTGCCCCCGCCGGCACGCCGCTAGCGCTCAAGTTCACCGTCTGTGCCGAGCCACTTATCACCGCCGTGCTGATGGTAGAGGTCCCGCTGTTGCCCTGGACGACGGAGAGACTGCTCGGGCTGGCGCTGATTGAGAAATCATTTGTTACCGGAGCGGTGATGGTCAGGCTCACCGTTGTGGTGTGGGTGGCGCTGGTGCCGGTTCCGGTAATGGTCAGCGTGTAGGTGCCGGCTGCCGCCGTTCCGGTATTGACGGTTAGAGTGGAGCTGCCGCCGGCCGTCACCGAAGTCGGGTTGAAACTCGCCGTGGCTCCTGCCGGCACGCCGCTGACCGTGAGTGAGACGGTCTGGGCAGAGCCGCTAGTGACCGTGGTACTGATAGTAGAGGTCCCGCTGTTGCCCTGGGTGACGCTCACACTCGTGGGATTCGCGGCAATCGAGAAGTCGTTGCCGGTTGAGCCGGTCACGATCGGGTGTGAGAGGTCACAGCGATTGGTGTCGTTGGACCATGTCGACTGCATGGCAAAGCTGCCCGTGCCCATTGTGACGTTAGCCGATGCGCCCTGACCGCTGCTGATCCAGGCGCACTCGTCGCCGTTTTCCTGGCCGCCGAAGCTGTTACTCTGCTGATTGGTCCAGCCACCGGCCGGATTCTGGTCGGTGACCGTTTCCGCGTACTCGTGACCGTTGACGATGCTGTACCCGTCGAGCGTACCCGGCGAGTTGACGAACCCCTGACCGCAGCTGGGGCCGGCGTCCGCCACGTAGGGCATGTTGGTGAACGCTATGTCGCCGTAAGGAGAGCTGACGGCGCCACCACTCAAGGTAGAATCGCCGTTGTAATCGTGCCAGGCGCAGAACCCGCCGGTCCGCCAGCCGTCCGGGTTCAATCCGGTCGGCGAGAGGATGTCGTACTGGACGTAGCGGTTCGATGCCGCCGTGGTGTTGTGGAAGTGGGCCGCCGCGTTGACCGCCTCCTGCCCGATCTGGTGACCGGTGGCGGCCGACGGCTCGGCCGCCGAGTTGTCATACCAGACACCGGCCAGAGCCCCACCGGTCGGATACCCGATGTGAGCCGCGCCGGATGGGCACGACGTGGCGCCGGATGCAACCGACGTTCCGTCGCAGTACTGTGTCATGGTTCCTGACCATAGCTCGTTGCCCGTGCCGAGGCCCTTGAATAGCTTCTGGAGGTAGGGAGCGCTACCAGCCGAATCGTTACCGAAGGTGAGGTTGCCGCCGGCATCGGTGCCCTGCGTGCCCCACTGCGAACCCCAAAAGACGAGGTAGATCTTTGGCGTCCCGCTGGTGACGCCGATTCCGTCGATACCGCCGCCGTAGGCCAGCGTCTCCGGACCCGTGGCGGTTGTCGCGGTATGAGACGGGTGCGATTGCTCGTAGGCCTTCATCTGCTGGTGCCGCTCGACGGTGGGAACGACGCCATGGCGGTACGGATGACCGTATGCCGGTGAGTACGGATTGGCGACGGTGCCGGCGGAAGCGGTCGGTGCCGCGGAGGCGGGGACCACATTCGTGACCAGCGACCCAGTCATCAGCCCCGTAACCGCGGCGGCAAAGGCGAGTCGGTGAACCCAGGAACCCATAGATCATCCCTCCATGTGTCGCTGGGCCGCCGCGGTCGGTAGGTGGTCGCACCGCGCGACAAGTCCAGACGGGTGGCGTCAACGCACTACTGATAACAGCGAGCAAAACGGCGATGTGATGGGGCCATTCTAGGGAGCGGGTCACGGACTGTCAATAATCCTTTTCACCCCTTTCTACGGCCCAGGGGAAAGAAGTCATAACCGTGTGAGGCGCGGCCGGTGGCTCCCTCCGTCCGTCCATGCTTCGCTATGAAATTGGTGGGGTGGGATCGCATTGCATGCTCTGCTGGCCCCTCTGACTACCTGGTCTTCGACTGAGCCTGTTATCAGCCTATTGTTGGGCGCGGTAGTGGTACCTCGAGGCAGGGGCGAAGCCGGCCCGCTCGTACAGCGCTCGGGCACCATGGTTGTTCTCAACCACCTGGAGCCACACGTGCCCAACCTGACGCGCCACTGCTTCCTTGAGGAGGGCGCGGAGCACGGCTTGCGCGTACCCCCGCCGGCGGACGTTCTCCCGCACTGCCATGCAGTAGATCCCGCCCCATCCATCGAACAGGGCGAGACGTCCGGTGGCCACGATATCCATGCTGTCGCGGATTGACGCGTACAGCGCCGGGCACTGGGAGAGAATGCGGTGAGCGATGTCTTGAGCTTGATATCCACCACGGCCGTCGACCGACCACCAGAGATCCACCCACTCCTCGTCGGGATTGTCAGCAATCATCACGTTAAGCGGAGTCGGGAGTAGGGTGCGCAGCACAGCGTCCACGCCGGCCACCAGAACGAGCGTGGGAGAACGACTTTCGTACCCTCTAGCGGCGAGAAGGTCGTCGAGGTTGGCGGGCTGTGTCGCCGGGCTGATCTGAAAGGTGGGAACGAGGCCGTGCTCCCGGTACAGCGTCTCCACCTGCTCAAGAGCAACCTTCAGATCGCGAGGTGATTCAATGGGCAGCACGGAGTTCGCGCGCTGCGTGATGCCGCCTCCCAGACGCGCGATCCAGCCGTCGATCGGGACGTTCGAGAGACCCGGCCAGGCGCGATGCATGAGATGGTCGAGCTCTGCAGGGGAGATCATGCGTGATGTCGAGGACATGTGCCGGGTGTCATGTGTGTGGCCCCTGAAACCACCATAGTACCTACCGAAACGGATAGGCCCTGGTCAATTGGGGAAGGACAGGTCTCTTGCACGGCGATGCGATGCCGCCGACAAAGCGTCGTCCCTGAAGGAGTTAGGCGCGCCAGACCAGTCGTCAGGCCCCGAGAGAAGCCGGCAGGAGATGCCAGGTCCGGCCGGCGTCGGCCGTTTGGTAGAGGCGGCTGCGGTTGGTGGTGCCGATTCCTTCGATGGTGAAGCCGACAGTGGGAGTGATGAAGTCGATGGCGACGAGGTTCAGACGCGAAAAGCCAAAGCGTGATGTCTGCCAGCTGCGGCCACCGTTAGCCGTGCGATGGAGCCCCCGGTTGTCCAAGACAAAGCCGTGGAGCGGGTCGACAAACGCGTCATAGTACCTATCGGCCTCTACTGGAATGGGGGTTGTACCGTGCCAGGATCGACCCCCATCCGTCGTGTGATAGGCGTCGAACAACCGGCCACCCCCTTGCCGTCGAAGCAAGTAGACAGGGAGTGCTGCGACGCGGCGGGAGAAGAAGATGGGAGTGCCGACCGCGACGTTAGCGGGCCGGAAGGTGGGAGGCAGTGTCAGCCTGTAGGGATACCAGGTGTGGCCGCCGTCGGTTGTGTGGAAGAAGAGCTCGGGACTGGCTCCAAAGCCACAGAAGCAGCCGCTCACCCAACCCGACGTGGGGCTGGAAAAAGTGAATGTCTGTCCGAGATCGAGCTCGGGCAGGCCGCCACCGATGTGGTGGTGGTTGCCCGCTACGTCCTCCTCTTCGAGCGTCCGCCACCAGTGGCGTCCACCGTCGACGGTACGGTAGATGTCGAAGCTGATCTGGCTCATGCCGGCACTGCGGATGACGATCATCCAGCAGTGGAGAGAATCGACGAACTGGAGCTGAGCAACAGCGCTGAACTGATTCAGATGGAGGGGAGGGAGGCGGATCCAGCTGTTGCCGCCATCGGTGGTGTGGAAGACAGAGACGGCAGTTGCCGGCGTGGAGTCCAGACGGTTCGGAGTCAGGAACCAGGCGGCATGACCGTCGATCACGTCCAGCGGGAGGTAGCCGATGGAGTATCCCCTGTTGCCGGGAATGGGCGGTGTGACTCTCTGCCAGT
>DASVZE010000401.1:0-10910 GCA_036391775.1 Chloroflexota bacterium
GGGAGTCGCTAAACGGTACCCGCAAATGGAATGACTGACCCGCATACCGCATGTCCACCAGAGTCTCAAATTGGGGATCGCCGAATCCTACAATAGTCTCCGAGCGTAGCTCCGCCTCCGCCCGCGCCACGAGAGCGGAGCGCGCTCGGACGAGATCGTCCGCGGATATAGCTTCGATCGAGGCAAGAAGGGTGGCCGCGTAATCTCGCTGCAAAGGCGGGACAGTCAAACCCATTGCAGCCATGACGCCGGGATGGGGTGGAACGAGAACCTGTCGCATTCCGAGGCCTTGAGCCAGGTCTGCGGCATGCAGGGGCCCGGCGCCTCCAAATGCGACCAGACAGAAGTCGCGGGGGTCAAATCCGCGGCGTAATGTCACGGCCCGAACGGCGCGCTCCATATTGGATACGACCAACCGGACGACAGCCCATGCAGCCTGCTCAACCGTCAACTGAAGGGGGTCGGCCAGAGAACTGATTGCCGCTCGCGCGCGATCCACATTCAGCGGCACAGCGCCGTCGAGCAGTCCCCCTGGCGAAATCCTGCCCAGGACCAGATTTGCATCCGACACCGTGGGGAAAGTTCCCTTACCATACGCTGCCGGCCCCGGATCTGCCCCTGCGCTCTCGGGACCGACACGGAGTGCTCCGCCGGCATTGACCTGCGCAATGGAGCCGCCACCGGCACCGACCGTTTCGAGGGCAAGCATTGGAATGAGCAAGGGAAAGGTGTTGATTTCCCCCTCTTCCTGAACCAGGAGTTCATCGGGCACGACACAAACATCCGTGGATGTTCCGCCCATGTCAAAGGTGACGATCTGTCGGTAACCGGCGCTCCGGGCAACCTCTCTCGCCCCTATGGTGCCGGCCGCGGGACCGCTCAAAATTGAGTGAACCGGCCGTCGGCTTATGGCTGCAGCGCTCATCAACCCGCCATTGGACTGCATCACGAATAGCTGCTGTGGACGATATCTTTGGATTTGCCGCTGAAGCGTGTCAAGATAGCTCCGCACTACCGGCATCACGTAGGCATTCACGACAGTCGTGCTAGTGCGTTCGTACTCACCATATTGAGGCGCAACATCCGAGGAGAGACTCAGGGGAAATGCGCCGCCCAATCTGTCGAGCATCACGCGCATGAGGATCTCCTCATGCGCTGAATTCACGTACGCGAAGAGCAAGCAAACAGCGACAGATTGGACGCCAGTGGCTTCGACCGAGCCGGCGAGCCTTCGAGCATGCCTGTCGGTCAACGGCATCACTATCGCTCCGGCAAAGTCGAGTCTTTCGCGCGCTCCAAATCTCAGTTCGGCGGGGACCAGCGGATCTGGCCAGGACGCGAACAGGTCGTATATCTGGGGCCGGTTCTGCCGCCGTATCTCGATGACATCCTCAAAACCCGCGGTCGTGATGAGGGCAGTGCGCGCCCCCTTCCGTTCCAACACGGCGTTAGTTGCGACCGTGGTGCCGTGAGCCAGAGAGAAGCCAGGCTCGATATCCAGCGACGCCAGACCCTGAAGGATGGCCGCCGCCGGGTCCTGTCTCACGCTCGGCACCTTCCAGATGGTGCCCCAGGAAGAATAAATATCGGTGAACGTACCACCAGTATCGACGCCAATGCTTGGTCCGCCAGTACCAGCGCCAGGCACTATCGACTCCCCCCTGTAAGGCAGCGTACCCCACAAGGTTTGAGTTCTCAAAGAGACTAGATGGACAATTTTGGACACGACTCATCCCAGGTAGAACAACCGTCCCCCCTCGTTGCTTGACAGTCACACAAAATCCTGGTACTATGTGGGACAGGTGTTCTAGGGCTAGAAAGGGAGAAATATGAGGGTTTCCGGAGAGCGCATGCGCACCCGGATTCTTGAGGCGATCGCCGAGTTGACCGAGCAGAATCAGCGACCACCGACCAATCGCGAGCTCGGCATGTATTTGGGCGGCAAGTCTACCGGACACATTGACTACCACCTGCGTATCCTCAAGGATCAGGGCAAGATTTCGCACGATGCGAAGAAGAGCCGGGGTATTGCGCTTGCGGGCGTCAGTGGGTTACATCGTGAGGTAATGCCAAAGCGCGAGCAACAGGTACCAATCGTGGGAACCATCGCGGCGGGCCGGCCGATCGAGGCCGTCCTGGAGCGTGATCAGTACGTTACCGTTCCCGGTGAAGCCAAGAGTGACGACTTGTTTGCCCTGCGCGTCCGCGGCATGTCAATGATCGACGATCTGATTGATGACGGCGATGTCGTTGTATGTCGGCGGCAAAACACGGCGCAGAACGGTGACACGGTTGTCGCGTTGATCATTAGCGGTCCGACGGAGACCGGTGAGGCGACTCTCAAGCGGTTCTATCGGGAGGAATCGCGGGTGCGACTCGAGCCCCGCAATCCCACTATGCAGCCCATTTATGTGCGTCCCGAGGATGTGCTTATACAAGGCAAGGTGGTATCCGTTATCCGCGAGCTCTAACAATTGGGCCGCGGATGACGGTTTTTTCGCTACGCAGCCGTCAATTCTTCCCGTAGTTCGGTCGTTCTGTTCAGACTCGGAGGAGGGCGCGCACGTCAACCACCGTAAAGGCCAGCAAGGCAGCCGCGACGGCAAGGGCGAGGAAGAGATAGCTCCATCGCCGTGCGTGTCGCACTCGCCAAAGCGCGCGCACGTTTCGGGTTAGTGATGCGAGGGCAAGCACTCCGAGAGCCAAAGTAACCCAGGGCGGGATCGACGTCGCCACACCGATCCAGGGAAGGACGAACGGGACAATGATGTATTGGACCGTGCACCGGAGTGCCGACAGCAAAAGGGCAAAGTTGAGCGCGCGCTGAGCGGGTACCGGCAGCGGAGCGGGTCTTGTTCCCTGTATTCCGGTTGTCCCGGGCGACAGGGAGGGCGTTCTTCTGAACTTCTCTATCACGAACTTTAGACTCCTGGCCGCAACGGCGCTTCTCTTAGAAGGTCTCTGTCGCAGCGTGTGCCACAGATTGTCTCATACTCCGAGCTCCCGCGCCGTCTTCCGTTGTAATGCGCCGAGTGGGCGCAGAGACCTTCTGCTTCGAGCGGATGCACTGGGACGAATGGTGGAGGGCGACAGCTCACCCGAGAAAACAGACAGCCTGAGCCTTCGTCACGCTGGCCGGCTCCTATGCCGTCACTCGCCCCACGTTTTTCGCAGTACCCGAATCCAGTTCTCGCGCGCCAGCTTGTCCAATGCAGCCTGGTCGTAGCCCGCGTCTTGCAAAGCATCCAGAAGTCGGGGTAACCCCGTTGCGTCGCCGATGGCCGCCGGCATGATCGCGCCGTCGAAATCGGCACCGAAACCTACCCGGTCGATGCCGAGCAGATCTACCAGGTAGTCGATCTGCCGCACCATTACGCTCAACGGGGTGTCCGGATTGGCCGGATCTCCATCGTCCCGCAGAAACCCGACGTGGAAGTTGAGGCCCACCATGCCGTCGCTCTGGCGGATCGCGTTCAGCTGCCTATCGGTGAGGTTACGCGTCCAGGGAGCCAGCGCATGCGCGTTCGAGTGAGTGGCAACCACTGGTGCATCGCTGATCTCGACGACGTCCCAAAAGCCTTTCTCATTCAGATGGGACACGTCGACCAGTATGCGGAGCCGATTACACGCGCGAACGAGATCTCTTCCCACGTCGGTCAATCCCGGCCCCGTGTCCGGTGAGACGCCGAACTTGAACGGCACGCCGTATCCAAACACATTGGACCGGCTCCAGACGATTCCCAGCGACCGCAAACCGGCGCGATAAAACACCTCAAGCGCGTTGAGGCCGGGATCGATTGCTTCCGCGCCTTCAATGTGTAGCAGCATGGCAAAGACACCTGTTTCGAGACACGTCTGGAGCTCCGCCACGGTTCGCACGACTTTTACCTGACCATCGGACTCCGCTTCGATCCTGAACAGACATGCCATCTGTTCCATGGTGGTGTCGATCGAAAAAGCGCGTTCCGGCGCGGGCGGCATCCGCGTCTCATCACCATGGTCTGAAAGCGCTTTCTTGACCATATCTGTCATATCTGCATCCAGAGACTGCCGGTGGGCACTCGGTACCGAAACGGCGCAAAAGCCACCGCCGAGCCCGCCTGCCCTGGCTCGCGGAAGATCGATATGGCCGTCAGTATTGTGCTCGAAAAACGACTGCCGCTTCGCCAGCAGACGAAGCAGCACGTCGTTATGACCGTCAAAGACAATGGTTTGAGGAATCATGACGTCTCAGCCTACAGGCTCAGTCCGAATTTAAGCTCGCTAAACTCGACCTGGTAGCCTGCTATCGCCATTACGACGCCTGGACGGTCATGTAGGAACCGCCTGGAAGTAGTTCGCGATCACCTTTCTCAAAGACGCAGACTGTGGAGTATACGTGTCCGAGCGTCCTCTCGAGCCCCCGCGTTGCGCCCATACGATTCGAGATCGCAGTCAAGGAGACTGGAGGATGATTGTCGCCACCGATGCCAGAATCGACGATCTTCAGACCGAGCTCGACAAGCAGACTGGTTCGACGTTCGTGCTGGGAGCAGCCTCCAGGATCGAGCGTGTGCCGGGTATCTCGCTCTGCATTCTCCGCAGAGACCTCTACATGCAGGCCGGTGGGCGCTCGATATCAAGGGTGGAATCACCAGCAAGCGACACGGAAATGGCGTTGCAAACGGTCACCGAGTAATGAGTGTGGACGTTCTCATTCGCGGCGCCAGGGTGATAGATGGCAGCGGCAATCCTTGGTACCACGGGGATGTCGCTCTTCAGGGAGGCCGCATCGCAGCTATTCTGCCGCCAGGCAAAGGGAATGCCGCGACGGCCGGAGATGTGGTGGATGCAGAGGGCATGGTAGTGTGCCCAGGCTTTATCGACATTCAGAGCCACTCGATCATGCCGCTCATGATCGACCCCCGCTGTCTCTCCAAGATCACACAGGGCGTCACGACCGAGATCATGGGTGAAGCGTGGACACCGGCTCCGGCAGGTGGCAGGGTGGATCACGAGGTCTTCCGCTGGGGCCAACATGAGAATCTGCGCCCCTGGCGTGACCGGGTAAAGACGTGGACCCGCTTCCGCCATTGGCTCGAGGCTATGAGCGATCGCGGCGTCACGCCAAACGTCGGCTCCTTTCTCGGTGGAGGCACGCTTCGAGCCTATGCCAAGGGAATGGAGGAAGGCCCGGCCACGGACGAGGAGATGGAGACCATGCGCCGTGTGATGCGTGACGCCATGGAAGATGGCGCGTTCGGCGTGGCCTACGCGCTGATCTATCCACCGGATGCTTTCGTTTCCACCTCCGAACTCATCGAAGTGTGCAAGGTCGTGAGTGAATACGGCGGCATCTATATCACCCACATGCGCTCGGAGGCAGACGAGTTCCTGGAGGCGCTCGAGGAGACCCTCGAGATCGGCCGGCGTGCCCCCCTTCCCGTCGAGATCTACCACCTGAAGGTCTCGGGGAAAGCCAACTGGCCAAAGATGACGGAGGCCATCGCGCGCATTGATCGGGCGCGCGCGGCCGGCCAGGACGTGACCGCCGACATGTACCCGTATCCCGCAGCGGGCACCGGCCTATCCTCGATCTTTCCGCCGTGGCTTGCCGCCGAAGGTAGATTTTACGAGAATCTGCGTGATCCCGACGTCAGGGCACGGATCAAAACAGAAGTCCTCAATCCGTCCGGCGGCTGGGAAGCACTCGGAACCCTCGCTGGACCGGACGGCACTTTCCCGCTTGGTCTGAACAAACCCGAGCACCAGCAATTCATCGGAAAGTCACTGGCAGAGATCGCCTCGCTGCACGGCAAAGATTGGATCGAGACCGCCGCCGATCTTCTTGTCGCCGAAGAGCAGCGCATAGGATCGGTGTACTTCATGATGAGTGAGGATAACCTACGCCTGCAGCTCCGCCAGCCATGGATCAAGATCTCGACCGACGCCGGCGGTATTGACCCGGCTTGGGCAACCTCGATGGGGCCCACGCACCCGCGGTCGTACGGCACTTACACCCGCGTCCTGGGTCGGTACGTCAGGGACGAGGGAGAGGTCACACTGGAGGATGCGGTTCGTAAGATGTCGTCGGCTGTCGCTCAGCGACTCGGCATCAGAGATCGGGGACTCATTCAACCAGGCTGTTACGCCGATGTGCTTGTCTTCGATCCGGAAATTGTCGCCGACCGCGCGACGTTCGAGGAGTCACATCAGCTCTCTATCGGCATCAGAGATGTTTGGGTGAACGGAACACGCGTCCTTGCGAACGGTGAGCACACCGGCGCCACGCCGGGTCGCGTGCTCCACGGCCCCGGTTGGTCGCCGCCGAACGTGCCGGCTCCCGACCTTGGCGCTGCATCGTCCCTTAAGTAGAGGTGACACATTTCACAGGACCGGCACCGGTTTGTCGGGAAATGTTCCAAGCAAACTCTCCGTTTTTCTCCGTACTATTGACGGAGTAGCAAACCTCAAGCCGGCGTCAGCTGTCTGGCCAAATGGAGAAGGCGCAAAAACGTGAGCTCGAATGCAGGGATCGACCGCTCTGCCTCAGGCGTTCCAGGAAGGCTTGCGAATATCGACGGTATGGAGATCGAAGTTCTCCACGGCATTGCTCAAGCGCGTGAGGTGGAAAAGCTCCAGACGGAGATCTGGAGCGCAAACGAATCGTGGGTCGTACCGTCACACGTGCTGTTGATCGTGTCAGAGTATGGAGGCATTCTCCTGGGTGCGCGAGTCAACGGTGCACTTATTGGATTCGTCCTTGGCTTCCTCGCACAGAGTCACGGAAAACTCCACCATGCCTCGCACATGCTCGGCGTGCTTCCCCATTGCCGTCATCATGGTGTCGGAGCGGCTCTGAAGTTACATCAAAGGAAGATGGCCATAGAGCAAGGTCTCGATCTCATGCGCTGGACCTTTGATCCCCTGGAAGCTCGCAATGCCTATTTCAATTTCCACAAGCTTGGTACCGTGTGCCGGACGTACCATTCCAACTACTACGGGCCTATGCCGGATGCGTTGAACCGGGACCTCCCGTCCGATCGTTTGCTCGTGGAGTGGCACTTACGCGAGATCGGACGTCGGCCAGGTCCGGTTGTTGCGCCGCAAACCGTCCTTCGCAATATGGATGGAAGCCCGGAGCTTCAAATCGATGACATCCGGAAGGATCTTCCTATTTCTATCGAGGTCCCCCGCGATGTGCAGTCGATAAAGCGTGAGTCTCCGGACCTTGCGCTGTCATGGCGCCTGGCCATACGCCAGGCATTCTCACTGTCGTTTGGCAAGGGATTTCAAGCGCACGATTTCCGCGACGGCATGTACATCCTGCTTCCTCAGAAAGAGTCGGAAATTGAGAATTGAGTCGATCGATCTCAGGCAGGTTCAGCTGGAGCTTACCGCTCCGTTCACGACCAGCTTCGGTACGACCCTAAAACGCGCATGTCTCATCGTCGCGGTCACTGCCGAAGGCGAGACTGGACTGGGGGAATGTGTGGCGTTCGATGGCCCTTGGTATTCATATGAGACGATTGCTACCGCCTGGCATATCATGTCCGACTTTCTGGTGCCTCGACTACTTGCGAAAAACTTCGTGGAACCAGAGGACGTCTGGACCGTCTTCGCACCCATTCGCGGTCACAACATGGCCAAGGCTGCTCTCGAGATGGCCTGCTGGGACCTGTTTGCTCGATGTCGTGGAGTGTCGCTCACGTCGTTATTGGGCGGCACGCGTGAGCGCGTACCAGTCGGCGTTTCGGTCGGTATCCAACCCTCACCGGAGGCGCTGGTTGATGTGGTCGGGGGCTATCTGGACGACGGCTATCAACGTATCAAGCTGAAGATCGCACCTGGTACCGACATCGAGTTCGTCACGGCGGTGCGGCGTGCTTACCCGGACGCCCAGGTACAAGTCGACGCGAACTCTGCCTACACGCTCGCTGACGAGCCCACCTTCCGGCAGATGGATCAATTTGAGCTCCTGCTCATCGAACAGCCACTGGGACCGGACGACATTGTGGACCACGCGCGGCTGCAGCGCGATCTAGCAACCCCTATTTGCCTGGACGAGAGTATTCACTCACCGGACGACGCTCGACACGCGCTCGACCTTGGGAGCTGCCGCATCATCAACATCAAGCCCGGACGAGTCGGCGGGCATCGGCAAAGTCGCGCGATCCACGATCTGTGCTTGTCGCGGGGCGTACCGGTTTGGTGCGGCGGTATGCTGGAGACAAATATTGGGCGAGCCCATAACGTCGCTCTCGCCTCACTTCCCGGATTCAGCCTTCCTGGTGATATCTCGGCCAGTGCTCGATACTACGAGCATGACATCGCGGGACCGGGGTTCGACCTAAATGAGGACAGCACCATCACAGTTCCGGGTAGGCCCGGCATAGGCGTCGACCTCGAGTCCAAGATCGCATGGGAACGACGCGACACATTTCGCTCTGAGCACCGGATCGTCTTTCCCTGACCGAAACGTTGGGTTGCTTCCCGACTGCCTTCTTCTACCGAAGGGAGGAGGGCAGGATGTCCAGCTGATCGCGATACTTGGCGACCGTACGCCGAGCCACAGAGTAGCCATGGCTGCGAAGCTTGACGGCAATCTCCTGATCCGTCAGCGGACGGTCCTCGTTGGCGATCATGTCTTTAATGACGTCTTTGACACTTAGCGATGCTGTAAAGAAGTTGCTGAACGGCATCACCTGGCCGCTTGGAAGCATAACGAACTTGGCTGCCGTCGCCCGACTGACCGTTGACTCATGCAGGCCGGTCTGCTCGGCCAGCATTGCCCGGGTCAACGGCTTGAGTGAGCGGACACCGTGGCGCAGGAACTCGTCCTGGTAGCGCACTAGAAACGAAGTGATCTTCTGCATTGTCTGTCGCCGCTGATTAATGTTCGCAATGAACATCTTGGCCCGGGAGACGTAGTGCTGAATGTGCTCGCGCTCGTCCGCCGACATAGCTGCGCCGTTGTTCCCCGCCTGGGCCAACAGTTGTTGATACATGGAGTTGACGGAGAGAGCAAAGCGTCGTGACTCGATCACCTCAACGTCAAAGCCGTCGTGCTCCTTTGACTCGGTGATGATGACATCCGGCATCACATAGCCCTGCGTCGGTCGCGGTCCGCTTCTGGTTGGAATCCCGTCGAACCCCTCAGCCGGGTGTGGATTCAGTTTCGACTTTACAAACTCCCATGCTTCCTCAACAGCCTCGGGCTCGACATCCAATTGCTGCGCGATGCGATTGAACTTGTGCTTTCCCAGCTCCTCTAGATAATCCCGAACAAGATCTATGGCGAGTGGATGCTCGACTCCCTGTGTTTGCAGATATTGAAGCTGGAGAATCATACATTCCTGTACGTCTCGAGCTCCGATGCCTGGTGGTTCAAGGCTCTGAAGCTGTTTGATCACCGCCTCGACACGATCGTAGTCTGCGTCGAACTTGGAACAGACCTCGTATGTTGAGCACCGAAGATAGCCATCGGCGTCGAGACTGCCAACGAGATACTCGGCGATGGGCATGTCCTCCTCGTTGACCATCGATCCAAGATCAACAAGAAGCTTTTCTTCCAGGGTTACCAGCGCTGCTACCAGCGTCAGTGGATCGAATTCGTCATCCCGCGTGACCGGTGAGCTGTTCCATGCCAGATTTTCCAGATATTGCTCGGTGGGGTCCGGCATGGACGTGTCTTCTTGTTTTCTGGCGCAGCGAGGACAGACATCTCCCTCGATCGGCTGCCCGCAGGTAGCGCAGATAACCAGATCCACCATGTCAAGGGCTGGATTGTCGTCGAGCTCTCGCGATACTTCCGTTTGAAGCTCCTGAGACGACATCTCCAGAATGTGATTTGCCGCGATCAAACGCGGTGATACACGTGTCTGGAGCTCAGGAATCTGTTCCTGGTTCAACTCCATCATGAGACGACAATTAACTCCTCGGTGGAAAGATGGGAAAGACATGGCCCGGGACGACCCCGTGCCACTGTGCTAGCACACCAGGCCTCAACGAAGACCGGCGCCCCATCAATTCTCAGTGTATCGTACGGTCCCGCGAGGTCAGCGTTCTCTCCCTCCGCCGGGTGGAGAAGGGACGACTGGACGATGATCAGTCCGACAATGCATACTCCGTGGGCTTCATCGTTGCCATGGAGCAAAGTGTATCGCCCTTATTCAGGCGCATGACGATGACCCCCTGGGTGGCGCGTCCAGTTTCCCGGATACTGGTCAGATCGGTCCGTGTCACCAGCCCCTCAGCGGACATCATGATAACCTCGATCTCGTCACCGCCTACGACACGGGCCGCGACGATGTTCCCGGTCTTGCTTGTCAGCTTGGCTGCCGCCATTCCCTGGCCGCCACGATTCTGCACTTTATATTCGGTGAGAGGGCTGCGCTTCCCGAATCCTTTATCGGTCATGGTCAAGAGATGTGTGCTGCTGGATCCGACTAGATCCATTCGGATCACTTTGTCGCCCCTGCGCAGAGCGATGCCTTTCACGCCTGCCGCTTCGCGTCCCATTGCCCGCACCTGATTCTGATCGAATCGGATTGAGTTGCCGTCCTTGGTGACGAGCATGACATGCTCGGCGCCATCCGCCACCTTGACCCAGGCAAGCTCTTCCTCAGCATCCATGGTGATCGCTCGAAGGCCATTGCGGCGCACATTGCGGAACTGCTCCAGCGCGGTTCGCTTGACCGTGCCGTCGGTGGTTGCCATGACCATAAATCCTGTGGTGCGGCCTTTGGGTACCGTTAGAACCGTGGTGACAACCTCACCAGGCTCTACCTGAACCAGGTTGACTACCGGCGTTCCCTTGGCTTGCCGCGAGGCATCTGGAATGTCGTATACCTTGAGCTGGAAAACCCTGCCACGGTTGGTGAAGAACAGGATGTTGTCGTGAGTGTTGGTTACAAAGAGCTGCTCGACGG
>DASVZE010000402.1:0-5155 GCA_036391775.1 Chloroflexota bacterium
AAATCAGTTAGAGTAAACAAAGCTCGAGATCGAAACGACTCCCGAGCGAGCCGCAACCATCTGGGTAAGCAGAATTACCGGGGTGATCGGCGTTATTGCGCTGACGATTTCCCTGACGGTTTGGTTTGTGCGGCCGAATCACTATCGATTCGTCCTCGCAGTCCTGATGGTGGCGATGTTCGCCGCCATCTTGCACTCTTATACCTTCGAGGATGGACCATAGCAGCCGATCCTCACGTCAGGATCTCGGCGAAGGCAAATTAGCTTTCCAACCGTAGTACCGCCATGAACGCTTCTGGCGGTAGTTCGACGCTGCCGACCCGCTTCATACGCTGTTTTCCTTCCTTTTGCTTCTCCAGCAGCTTACGTTTGCGCGTGACATCTCCGCCGTAACATTTCGCAAGCACGTTCTTACGCATGGCCTTAATTGTTTCCCGCGCGATCACTTTGTTGCCGATAGCAGCCTGGATTGGAACCTCAAAGAGCTGCCGGGGGATGACCTCGCGCAGTCTATCGACCAGATCCCTCCCCATGGCGTATGCCTTATCACGGTGAACGATGATGGAGAGCGCGTCCACCGGCGTACCGGCCACCAACAGGTCGACTTTGACCACGTTCGCTTCCCGGTATCTCGTAAAGCTGTAATCGAGCGAGCCGTATCCCTGAGTGCGCGACTTGAGCTCGTCGTAGAAGTCGATGATTAGCTCGCCGAGCGGGAGGTCGTATTGCAACATAACCCGCTGGTCCGAGACATAGTCCATATGTGTCAGGCTGCCGCGCCGTGATTGCACCAGCTCCATGATGGCGCCGACATGGTTCGGGGGCACAAAGATCGTAGCCGATACCCACGGCTCTTCAATGTGAGCGATCTCAACCGTGGGAGGCAGGTCCGCCGGGCTATCCACGATCAGCTCAGTGCCGTCCGTCTTTAAGACGTGGTATTCCACACTGGGAGCAGTGGTCAGAAGCTCGAGCTTGTACTCGCGCTCGAGTCGTTCCCGCACAATCTCCATGTGCAGGAGGCCGAGAAAGCCAGTTCGGAAGCCAAAGCCGAGCGCAGCTGAGCTCTCCGGCTGGTAGACGAGGCTTGCGTCGTTCAGCTTGAGACGGTCAAGCGCATCACGCAAATCCGGGTAGTCTTCGCCATTAATTGGATACAACCCGGCAAATACCATGGGATTCGCGGGCTGATAGCCCGAAAGTCCCTCGCGCGCGGGGTGCGTGGCCGACGTGATTGTGTCACCCACGCGCGATTCACGCACCGATTTAAGACCTGTGGCAACATAGCCCACCTCACCAGCCTGTAACCCGTCGGTGGGCTGCATGTCTGGACGAAAAACCCCGATCTCCAGCGCGTCAATGCGCTTCTGTGAAGCCATGAGATAGAGTGGCTCGCCGATCCGCACAGCACCGTCCATCACGCGCACATACGCCACCACTCCCTTGTAGGCGTCGTAGTGCGAGTCAAAAATCAGTGCCCGAAGTGGTGCATCAGGATCGCCGCCCGGTGGGGGGATACGCTTGACGACCGCCTCTAGGATCTCCGGAATGCCGATACCTTCTTTGGCGCTGGCTAGAAGAGCATCATCGGGATCCAGGCCGATAACGTCTTTCAGCTCACGCTTTGCCTCGTCCGGATCCGCTGCCGGAAGATCGATTTTGTTGATGACGGGTATGATTACGAGGTCGTGCTCGAGCGCGAGATACACGTTCGCCAGCGTCTGCGCCTCAACGCCTTGCGCGGCATCAACCACCAGAAGAGCGCCTTCGCAAGCTGCAAGCGAGCGGGACACCTCATAGGTGAAATCGACGTGCCCCGGCGTATCGATCAGATTGAGCTCGTAGTCGATTCCGTCGGACGCGCGGTACTGCATCCGTACTGCCTGAAGCTTGATAGTGATGCCGCGCTCGCGCTCCAGATCCATCTGATCCAACAACTGTGCCGTCATCTCCCTGGCAGCGACCGTTCCCGTCGTCTCAAGCAGTCGGTCGGCAAGCGTAGACTTACCATGGTCAATATGAGCGATGATGCAAAAGTTGCGTATGTTATTGCGATTCATTGATGTTTCAGCGGTCCAAGGTCTGAGGGCAAAAAAACAGGCCGCGAACGGCCAAAGGCGTTCGGGCCAGATCCGTGCGCCCACTGTGCGATTGTGCTCCATTCTACCAGGTGAATCAGTGGCACGGTTCGTGCCGATCAAGTCCGTTTGGTGACATTTAGGAATTCTTGGTCAAGCCGGCAGTACGCCTGTGGCACAATCTAGAAGAAGGACCCAGGAGACGCGCTGAGCGAGCCCCTGGTGGAAAGGACGCACTGGATGGAAAACGACCAAAACTGGTACCGACAGCTCCTCGCGCTAGTACTTCTCTCGGCGTCACGTGCTGCGGTTGAATTCATCGTCAATCCAAACAGCCGATCTGAGGCAACCGGTCAGCTACGCGATGCATTTCGCGAGATCGATTATGAGGCAGCCGCCAAAGCGGTGACGCAGGTAATCGACAACATGGCCGAATCGAGCAAATTCCGGCTGACAGACGCTGTAGACACTCTTCGAGACCGGGGCGTGGACGCCGTTGACACGGCCAAGACTCGCGCCGAAAAGCAGCTGGGTCAACAAAAGAGTGGCCGAAAATTCCGCTTTGTGGTGGGTCTGGTCCTGGGCGGAATACTGGCCTTCTACTTTATGGACGAGCAGCGCCGTGACGACTTGCTGGATCGCCTGACAGGCGCCAGCGGCCCGATTCAGCAGAATCCGTCCAATGTGTATCAGCAGGCAGCCACTGCCGCACAGGATGCGGCAAGCAACGCACCCTCTGGCAACCGAACGGCCGCTCAGCAAGCCGCAACCGAAACTCGGGAGGTTGCCGACCAGGCAGGTGGGTCATAGGCCGGCGATCGCATCCGTAACGTGAGAGCGGTCAAGCGGCCGCTCTCTTCTTTTTCTCCGGAAAGAGAAGAATCCGGGACCCGGCAGATTTGATGTAATCCCGGACGGATACGTCAGCCCCGTGCCCGGACGCTCCGATCAATCTCTCTCTGAGCTTCGCGCCGAGCGATCGACTCGCGCTTATCATATTGTCTTTTGCCACGCGCCAGACCTAGCTCAACCTTGGCCCGGCCATGCTTGAGGTAAATCTGCAGCGGCACCAGGGTGTACCCACGTTGGCGGGCCTTGCCTACCAGTGTGCTTATCTCGTCCCGATGGAGTAATAGTTTTCTGTCTCTCAGAGGCTCGTGATTGTAACGATTGCCTTGCTCGTAGGGGGCGATGTGGACATTGACGAGCCAGGCCTCGCCATCTGAAATCCTCGCGTACCCCTCCCGTAGATTGACGCGGCCCTCGCGAATGGACTTGATTTCGGTACCGGTGAGTACAAGTCCGGCTTCAATCCGATCGTCGATGAAGTAGTCATGAGTGGCACGCCTGTTTACTGAGATGACTTTGACGTGCTCGCCGCTCTTAATCGCCACGGTGGCCTCTACTGGCCAAAGTACGGAATATCGCGGTACTTGTGATAGCGCTGAGAGAGTAGATCTTCCGTCGACAGACGACTTAAGTCCGCCAGTGTTTCGCTCACCTGCGTCGATAAGGCACCAGCCGCCTCGGCATAGTCGCGATGTGCACCGCCGGGTGGTTCGGGGATAATCGCGTCTGCCAGGCCAAACTCGAGCAGATCGTCCGCGGTAATGCGCATGATCTGCGCGGCCTCCGGGGCTTTTGACGCATCATGCCACAAAATGGCCGCAGCGGCTTCTGGCGAGGCAACGGTAAAAATAGAGTGCTCAAGCATCAGCAATCGATCACCCACGGCAAGCGCGAGCGCGCCGCCACTACCTCCTTCGCCGATAACGACTGCAATCGTCGGCACGCGCAAAGACAGCATGGTAGCAATACAGGATGCGATTGCCTCGGCCTGGCCGCGTTCCTCATCTTCCAAACCGGCATTTGCCCCGGGCGTATCCACTAGAGTCACAACCGGCATGCCCATCCGCTCTGCTTGCCGCATCAGTCGTTCTGCCTTGCGGTATCCCTCGGGGCGAGCCATACCGAAGTTTCGATCGACGTTTTCGCGTGTGTCCCGACCCTTTTGGTGGCCAATCACCATAACGGTTCGGCCGTTCAGCAGTGCGGGTCCGCCCACAACCGCACGATCGTCGGCAAAGTTTCGATCTCCCCGCAGCTCAATGAAATCGGTAAACGCCCACTGAAGGTAGTCGAGCGTATACGGTCGTTCCTTATGACGCGCTACCTGAACCTCTTGCCAGGGCGAAAGATCCGCGTAGATTTCCTGAAGGCGGCGGTCAAAGGCAGCCTGCAGCTGCGCCTCACGCGGTCCTTTACCGTTCGAGCCCGACTTTCGCCGCACGTCCTCAAGCTCTTGCTGGAGTGGGCGTAGGCTCGCCTCGAAATCAAGCATGCTGTGCGACTAGCTCGTGGCCCTCGATTGCCACGTTTCCTGAGACATAGAGACGAATCAAGCGAGCAAGAGTTGCCGCCAAATCCGAGCGAGGCACGACGAGGTCGACCATACCGTGCTTCTGCAGAAACTCCGCGGTCGCCGCGTCGGCGGGGAGTTTCTGGCGCATCGTCTGCTCGATTACTCTCCGACCGGCAAAGCCGATGTATGCGCCGGGTTCCGCGATATTGACGTCTCCCAGCATGGCATAGCTGGCGGTGGTTCCGCCGAGACACGGATCATGCATCACTGAGAAAAAGGGGAGAGCAGTCGTTTTGAAATGGTCGAGCGCCGCGATGGTCTTTGCCATTTGCAGCAAGCTGAGGACGCCCTCCTGCATCCGGGCCCCACCACTAGTTGAGAAGATGGCGAGAGGTAGCTGTTCGCGTTCGGCCAGCTCAATCGCCCGTGTCACCTTTTCGCCGAAGGCCGCGCCCATCGATCCACCACAGAAGCCGAACTCAGTCACGCCCAGGACGAGAGGTAAACCCTCGATCGAGCCCGTTCCAAAGCGAAAGGCCTCTTTTGATCCAGTTCGCTCCGCATACTGCTCCAACTTTGAGCTGTACGCTTCGCCTCTGCTGCGGAATTCCAGTGGATCGGTGGATTGGATGTCCGTGTCATATTCATTGAAGGAGTCTGGATCCAGAGTAAGAGTAATGCGCTCGCGCGCGCTGATAGGAAAGTGGTACTTGCA
>DASVZE010000403.1:0-3493 GCA_036391775.1 Chloroflexota bacterium
GCTGCGTCCCAATAGAAGCAGCGTATCGATAGACCGAGAAAACTGATCGAGACCTGGAACACCCGGCAGATCCTCCCGGGACGCCAGGCTCTGATCCTCTACCTCCTCCACTCCCAGTCGCTCTCGAACACGTTGCAGAAGATGCTCCATTCCCTCGTATCGTGTCATCGCGCATTCCCTTGCCCGGAATGGTGTAAGCGGCTATCCGGTCCTCTCTCCCTACTCTAGCTTGTTAAAAAACTGCGATACCAGCACGATGCCGTTTATCGCACGGAGATCTCCATGTTCCCTGCTATCGAGAACCCTGTCCCCTACACTGAGCGGAACCCGGTACGAGCAGAAGGAGAACACATGGCAACGCAATCATGGAACAGCCCTCCGGCCATGGAGATCGATCCGGAAAAGACATACACCGCAGAGCTCCGAACCAGTGAGGGAGATATAAGCATTGAACTTTTGGCACAGGAGGCACCGAAGACGGTCAACAATTTCGTGTTTCTGGCGCGTCAGGGATTTTACGACGGCACGATATTCCATCGTGTCATCTCGGGCTTTATGATCCAGACCGGTGATCCGACGGGAACGGGACGCGGTGGTCCCGGATATCGCTTCCAGGATGAGCCGGTACGACGCCGCTACACGGAGGGCACGGTCGCCATGGCCAACGCCGGACCCAATACCAACGGAAGTCAGTTCTTTATCGTGCACGGCAAGGATACCGGCCTGCCTCCGAACTACACCATTTTCGGGCAGCTAACGTCCGGCGGCGATGTGGTGGACCGCATTGCGTCGGCACCCACCCGCGCCGGCGCCGGTGGCGAGCGCTCACAGCCGGTGAATCCGGCACGAATCGAGTCGGTGGAGATCACCGAGAGCTAAAGGTAGCCGGTCAGAGCGACCGGCGAAATGTGATGAAGCAGCACTTCACAGCGGTAACTATGGATGCCCACATCATCACCCCTTGAAGCTGTCCTGATCGGGGCGGGCAATCGGGGCACGTTCACCTATGGGACCGCCGCCCTGGAGCATCCCGAGACGTTGCGCTTTGTGGCGGTAGCCGAGCCTGATGCGGCACGCCGTGACCGCTTCGCCCGGCAGCACGGGATTCCGGCCGGGCGTTGCTTCGCTTCCTGGCAGGAACTGCTGGCCGCCGGTCGCCTGGCTCCCGCTCTGGTCTGCGCTACCCTCGACCGGCAGCACGTGGCACCTGCGGTGGCGGCGCTGGAAACCGGCTATCACGTGCTACTGGAAAAGCCGATGGCGGTCACTGCCGAGGAATGTGTCCGGATCGTCCAGGCGCAGGAGCGGACGGGCCTTATTCTCATGATTAGCCATGTCATGCGCTATGCGCCGTTTTACGAGGCAATGCACCAGATCATCACCTCGGGGCGTTTGGGCGATATCGTGACGGCGGAGCAGCGAGAAAACGTCGCCTTCTGGCATATGGCGCACAGCTATGTGCGCGGGAACTGGGGAAACGCGGAGCGCTCCAGCCCCATGATTCTGGCCAAGTGCTGTCACGATCTCGATCTCCTTGTCTGGATGCTGGCGGGCGACCCGGCGGCGCGGCTGCACTCCTTCGGGTCGCTCTTGCATTTCCGACCGGAACATGCGCCACCGGGGGCGCCGGCACGCTGCACGGACGGATGTCCGGACGCCGAAGAGTGCCCCTTCTACGCCCCGCGCCTGTATCTAACGGATGATCTCGGCTGGCCGACGGAGACTATCAGTGTGGATCTGTCGTACGAGGCACGGCTGCACGCACTGGAGACGGGTCCATACGGGCGCTGTGTCTACCACACCGACAACAACGTGGTGGATCACCAGGTGGTGAATATGGAGCTGCGGAGCGGCGCTATTGCAACGCTCGTCATGCATGGCCATTCGGACCGTGAAGAGCGGACCATGCGATATGACGGCACGCGAGCCACCCTGCGCGGCCGCTTTTCATACAGCGGGCAACCCGAGCTTACGGTGCACGATCACCGAAGCGGCGCGCTGGAGCGGGTTGCGGTAAGCGGAAGCTCACGTCACGGGCATGGGGGTGGAGACTCCGGGTTGGTGACGGCGTTTGCGCGGGCCGTGCACTCCGGCAGCCCGGACGATGGTGGCTCCGCCCGGGGCTCGCTGGAGAGCCACCTGCTGGCCTTCGCGGCGGAGCGTTCACGGCTGGGTGGAAAGGTAATCGACATGGCAGCGTTTCGCGAGGAGATCGAAATAGCTGCCGTGACCACGCCAGAGTGTGCCTGAAAAGCCGTCGGAACTCCTGCGCCCACGTCCAATCCGGTAGGAACCGGCCCCTACCCGAGCACGTTTGCACGGTAGGAACCGACCCGTTCTAACGGCATGGTAGTAACCGCTACCAGCATGGTGACGCGGCAGCAACCAGTCCTAGCATGGGCACTCGTGATTGCGTGATGCCGCGCTCTCTTGACGGCCGTCCTGACCAAAGGGCCAGGTACACCCTCGGCCCTTTGTCGTAGGCGACGTGGCCTTTCTTGCCGATGCCAGGGCCATTCCGCAGGCATTAGGGTGAATGTGTGAGAAAAAAGCAATGATTACCCCAGTGATATATACGACTGAAGTGACCATCATCTCATGTATTTCGATGCCTTGGAAACCCTTACTACAAGCCAAAAACCAGGACACACGAACTTGACAATCACGGCTCGGTCCGGTATTGTTAGTACATGCGTTCTAACAATTGCCAGGCCAGGAAGGACTGCTTAGATGCCAACAGACATCCACCAACAGACAGTGCTCAACGAAACCAGCTTCAGACTCGAGGAAGCACATGACCTGGCGATGATGCGCCTGCGCTACCAGCAGGACCATGACCTCTTCAACGAGCGAGAGAGGGCACACCTGCTCTTCCTTCGCTGGTGTATCGGCAACGGGTATATCGCCGACGACTCCCCTCTTGCTTCCGAGAAAGACACATTAGGAGGCCTTTAGACCGTGGCTCAAGCAGATACTATTCCCTTTTCCGCCGCACCATCCGAACGCAGCGCAAGCATGAACAAGACCGCCGCTCTCATCCTGGTCTGCCTGGCGCAGCTGATGGTCATCATCGATATCTCTATCGTCAACGTAGCGCTTCCCTCCATCAAGAATGCATTGCACTTCTCCGAAGCAGACCTGCAATGGGTGGTCAACGCCTACACGCTGGTCTTTGCCGGCTTTCTGCTGCTTGGAGGACGAGCGGCCGACCTGCTGGGTCGCCGTTCCGTGCTGATTGGAGGACTTCTTCTCTTTACCGCGGCGTCCTTTGTCTGCGGCCTGTCCCAATCGTCGAGCGTGCTGATTATCGCTCGCGCGGTCCAGGGCCTTGGCGGAGCGATTATCGCCCCAGCCGCGCTCTCCATTTTGACAGTCACATTTCCTGAAGGGTCGGAGCGCAATCGCGCGCTCGCCATCTGGGGTGCGGTCGCCGGGGGCGGAAGCGCCGTTGGCGTCATCCTGGGCGGCATTCTCACTCAGGGACCCGGCTGGC
>DASVZE010000404.1:0-7255 GCA_036391775.1 Chloroflexota bacterium
TCTCGACAATTATAGTACAGACGTCCTAATAAGTGAAGAGAAGACGTGTCTTGGGTGGATGTATCGTGCGCTACCCTCGCGTCTGCCTGGAGACAAGTATTGATCGTTTTCCGTTGCGGCTCGCTGAGTGCACAATATTCCGGTGTCTTGAAGGGAGTGTATTGTGCTAGTCACTTTTGAAGCCTATAGTCCCTCCGTGTCGAAGTGCGCTTTTGTTGCGCCCACCGCTGTACTCATCGGAAATGTTATCGTTCACGACGATGCCAGCATCTGGTACGGTGCTGTACTACGGGCCGATCACGGCGAGCAGGCAATCGTCGTGGGCCCGCGCAGCAGCGTACAGGACAACTGCGTGATCCACGTGGCGCTCGATCGAGGGACGACGATCGGCAGCGACGTGACGGTGGGACATGGTGCCATTCTGGAGGGGTGTGAGATCGGTGATGGCGCCGTGATCGGGATGAATAGCACGATTCTGGACCATGCCCGAATCGGCGCGCGGTCACTCGTCGCGGCCGGAAGCCTGGTTCTTCCTAGCAGCGCGATTCCCCCAGGCGTCTTGGCAGCGGGTGTTCCGGCCGAGGTCAAGAAGCCCGTTTCGGGGGCCACTGCCTGGTGGATCGAGCACAGCGCAGGACACTACGTCGAGCTAGCTCGGCGCTACCGGGAGCATGGTCTGGACACAAGCGGTCAGGAAATGAACTGAGTCCACGATCGACGCGTCCGGCCCGGGAATACCACTGTGCCTCCAATCACATGTGTTCCCTCGCTCAATCAGCGTCGCGTTCGATCAGGTGCCACTCTTCAAGGGTATTGACGTTTACGAAGGATTGCAGCGACACATGGGCCTCGACCAGCTCTTCCTCGCGCACAAAGCGAACGTGGAGCTCGCGTAGCAGTCCGGATAGCTGCAGCTCGTGCTCATCCAGGCGCCGCTCGATAGTGGGCGTGACTGTGCGGATGTACACGGCGTGAAGTGGCTGCTCGCGGCCACCGACCACCGGAATGACGGCGTCATACCCAGGAATTAAACCGAGCAGATAGTGCAGGGCATCTATGTCCAAGTACGGCAGATCGCAGGCTACCGCTACCACGTTTGCCCCACGTGCATTGCGCAATCCTGTGTAGAGGCCGCCCAGAGGACCCGCATCTGGCCGCTCATCCGGTAGGAAGCGGGTGAACGTCGCATACTGACCTTCCGCCTTGCGCCCCACGGCCAGAACATCAGTGGTCAGCCGGCGCAATACGCGAATGGTCCGGTCAAGTATGGACTCACGTCCAATCTGTAGCTGCGCTTTATCGCGTCCCAGGCGCCGGCTTTGGCCCCCTGCCAACACCAGGGCAGACACGGAGACATCCGCTTGATTTTCGGCGGATTCAGACGTGGACTGCAGCCGGTGTCTCGTGCGCGGCAAAGTCGATGGCGGCCACCAAAGATTCCGGTGCCACGTTGCCACCACTTATGACGGCAGCTACCCGACTTTTCGAGACGCCGCTCTTTCCCGCCAGGACGGCCGCCGTAGCAACGGCGCCAGATGGCTCAACCACGAGCCGAGCCCGGGTAGCCAGCACTCCCATGGCTCCAAGTATTTCTTCTTCCGTCACCGTCACCATGTCGTCTACCAGCTCGTACATCGTCTCAAAATTGAGATCGCCGATGCGGCTGGTGCGCAGGCCGTCGGCCGTGGTGGAAACTTGCTCCCAGGTGATGACCTTCCCCTGCCGTAGAGAATCCCGAGCGTCCGCCGCTCCCGCCGGTTCCACCCCAACAACCCTGACGTCGGGTCTGAGCGCCTTGACCGCGGTCACGATGCCCGACAACAGGCCTCCGCCGCCGCACGGTACAACCACCGCCCCGAGTCCTGGCTCCTGCTCCAATATCTCGACGCCGACTGTGCCCTGACCCGCGATGATACGAAGATCGTCGAAAGGTGGAATAACGACGTACCCGCGTTCCTCGGCCAGATCCATAGCCCGTTCCTGCCTGCTCAACGATGTAATCCCGGCGAACTCGACCTCCGCCCCCCATTTTTTGGTGGACTCGACTTTGAGAGGAACTGCATCGTTCGGCATCACTACCACCGACGGCACGCCCAGCACGTGAGCCGCGCAGGCGACTGCCTGGCCGTGGTTTCCTGAAGAGTACGTTATGACTCCACAGCTTCGTTCGGCCTGTGTCAGGCTCGAGATGGCGTTATAGGCCCCGCGGAGCTTGAAGGATCCGGTTCGCTGCAGGTTTTCAGCCTTGAGCCAGATCTCATTGCTGTCCGGGCAGGTAAGGCCCCAGGCCGGGAGCAGTGGCGTTTGCAGCGTGACGCCGCGCAGACGCTCGCGAGCGGCCAGGATGGTGTCAAGCGTTACCGGTGCCACCCCTCACTTCACCAGAAGAGGGATAGCCCGGCTGTTACGAATGCTAACCTGCGCCGCCAGCTTGCGGGCGATGGAGTTGAATACCACTGCCTGCTCCGATTCCGGTTGGTCCGCCGGCATAGGGAGCCCCTGGTCGCCACTCTCCCGGATTGCGAGATCGAGCGGAATCTCTCCCAGAAACGGCACTTTCATGGCGTCGGCTGCCGTCTGGCCGCCTCCGTGACTGAAGATGTGCTCCTCGTGACCGCAGTTGGGACAACGATACATGCTCATGTTTTCCACGATTCCAAGAATCGGCACGCGGAGATTCCGAAACATGATAAGCGCTTTGGTCGCGATGCCCAGAGCCACGTCCTGTGGCGTCGTGACGATGACCACGCCTGCCAGCGGCAGAGATTGGACCAGGGTGAGCGGTGCGTCACCCGTTCCAGGCGGAAGATCCACCACCAGATAGTCGAGATCGCCCCAGTCGACGTCGCCCAGCATCTGCTTGACGGCCTGGCCCACCATGGGCCCCCGCCAGACGACAGGTTTTGCATCCTCCGTGAGAAAGCCCAGCGACATGAGTTTGACGCCGTGGGCCTCATTCGGAATCAAGCGCTTGTTCTCGGCGCGCACGCCCTCGTGAACGCCCATCAGCGAGGGAACGCTAGGACCGTACACATCGGCATCCAGCAAGCCCACGCTGGCGCCTGTCTGGGCGAGAGCAGCCGCGAGATTGGCGGCCACTGTCGACTTCCCAACACCGCCCTTTCCACTGCCGACGGCGATCACGTTCTTGACGTTGGGAAGCTCAATCTGGGCCTTTGCTCCCGAGGGTGTACTCTGCCGCACGTTTGCGGTCATGTTGACGGCCACGATCTCCACGCCCGGAATCGCCGCGACCACGGCCTCCGCTTTGCTTTTGAATTGGTCGCGCACCGGGCAGGCGGGCGTCGTCAGCTCAAAGGTAAAACTGACGTGGGAGCCTTCGTTCCCCGGTCGGATTTCAAGCTGCTTGATCATGCCCAGGGACACAATATCCCGGTGCAGGTCGGGGTCAATAATCTGTCGCAGAGCATCCATCACCGCATCCTTGGTGACTGACTCCTCGACTTTTTCCTTCTTGAATAGCATCGATTCTCCTTGGCTTGGTGGACCGGTCCTTCGAGCCCTGCCCGACTATTCCGTCTGCGATTACACAGGTCGGAGTGCCGGTGTCTGACGGTAGATTCGTCAGCCAATAGGTTCCTGGACTGCGGTCGCGCCTGCTGCCCCAGTCTACTCCAGGCCGATTTATCGTTAACAAAGTAGAAAGGCCGGCAGATCCAACTACCGGCCCTTCGTATCAATGAGCTTGCAATCAGCGGCGGCGGATAAACGCGGGGATGTCGTACTCGTCGTCACCATCGTCGATATCCTGCGGCTTATACGCCGGTTCGGTGCGCGGCCGGTACGTAGCGGTATCCGGTCGCGGCTCAGGACGCGGTTCCTGGATACGGGTCTCCTCAGTCGGCTGCGGCCGGCTCCCGACGCCGAAGCCCATCGACCCACGGACGCCGCGAGACACAGTATTGGCCCGGCCTTCGAATCCGGTGGCTATGACGGTCACCTGGAGTTCGTCCTGCAGGCGCTCGTCGATAACGGCGCCAAAGATGATGTTGGCATCCTGATCTGCCGCGCCCTGGATAATCTGAGCAGCTTCATACACTTCGTGTAGCGTGAAGTCGCTTCCCGCCACATTGAAGAGAACGCCCTTGGCCCCGGCAATGTTGGCCTCCAGCAACGGACTGGAGATGGCTGCTTCCGCCGCTTGTCGTGCGCGGCTTTCGCCCGCTGCACGCCCGATCGACATGAGAGCGGACCCGGCATGCGACATGATTGTTTTCACGTCAGCAAAGTCGAGGTTGATCATCCCCGGCTTGGTGATCGTGTCCGAGATTCCCTGAATACCTTGATGCAGGACCTCATCGGCCAGCGCGAAAGCGTCGGTCATCGACATCTTCTGGTCCGCGATCTTGAGTAGCTGATCGTTCGGAATGGTTATCAGCGCGTCGACGCGGTCTTTGAGCGCTGCGATGCCTTCCTCCGCGGCGGTTCGCCTCCGCGAACCTTCGAAGGAAAAAGGCTTGGTCACTACACCAACGGTGAGTGCTCCCACATCCTGGGCAATCTGCGCAATAGTGGGGGCAGCTCCGGTCCCGGTACCGCCTCCCATCCCTGCGGTTATAAAGACCATATCGGCGCCCCGCATGGACTCGTACAGCTCTTCGCTGCTCTCTTCAGCCGCTTTCTGGCCGATCGAGGGATTGCCACCGGCACCAAGTCCTCGGGTAAGCTTTTCACCGATCTGAATTCGAAGGGGTGCCTGCGCGTTTTGCAGGGCCTGACTGTCTGTGTTGACTGAAATAAAATCGACGCCCTGGACCTGAGCTTTGATCATGCGGTTGACGGCATTCATGCCGCCTCCGCCCACGCCAACTACCTTGATAATCGCCTCGGGAAGGCCATCGGGCGTACCCATCACGCTTCCTCCTCTCCTCTCCGGATCGCGGAACGGTCGCATGTTGTCCAATCGTTTCTCCTCAACAAATGTGACTTGCCTACGGCAGAAATTCGCGGAACCACCCTTTCAAGCGATTCACGCCCCCCCACTGCGGAAAGGCAACGGCCGGTGCCGCCACGTCCCCTGTATGATACGCCGCCCACAGTAAAAGTCCAATAGTTGTAGCGTATGCGGGTCTCATGATGGTATCAGTCAGACCAATAGCGCCGTTTGGAACCCCGACCCGCACGGGTAGGCCAAAGACGTCGCGGCCCAGGGCTCGAATGTCATTGAGCTCTGCCGTGCCGCCCACTAACACCACACCGGCGGGAAGGCGCCCGCCAAAGCCGGCCCGTCGGATTTCCAGCTCCACGAGGCTGAAGATCTCTTGCATGCGCGACTCGATGATCTCCGCCACGAGACGGCGGGCGACGAGCTCGCCCTCCTCCTGCTCATAGGTCTGGACCTCGATCGCCTCCTGTGGGTCAACCTCGGAGGCAACAGCGCTTCCATGCTGCAGCTTAATTGCCTCTGCCACGGAGAAGGGCGCCCTCAAACCAAGCGCCAGGTCTTTGGTAACATGATTTCCGGCGACGCCGATCGCGCCGGTGTGATAGACCTCCCCGTCGCAATAAATGGCGAAATCAGTGGTCCCGCCGCCAATGTCGACCACAGCCACACCGATGTCTTTTTCAGCCGGAACCAAGACAGCTTCACTGGAGGCAAGGGGCTGCAAGATCAAGTCGTCGATCTGCAGGCCGGCTCGGTTTACGCATCGCACCAGATTGTGAATGGCGCTCGTTCCGCCGGTCACGATGTGCATCTCGGCTTCGAGCCGCCGGCCGGCCATTCCGACTGGATCACGCACGCCGTCCTGGCCATCGATCGTGTAGCCGCGTGCCAGAACGTGCAAAATCTCGCGATCCTGAGCGATCGCCTGGACGCGGGCTGCCTCCATAGCGCGCTCCACATCCAACCTGCCGATTTCGACAGCGTTGGGCGAGACCGCTATGACGCCACGGCGGTTTACTCCCGAAATGTGGGCGCCAGTGACGCCCACATACGCTGATTCGATCGAGTATCCGGAGAGCCGCTCGCATTTCTCCACCGACTGCACGATACCGCGGGCCGCCTCCTCAATATTGACTACGACACCCTTTTTCATGCCTCGAGAAGGCGCAGTGCCGACCCCAACGATAGTCACCTGGTGGTGCGCGTCGACTTCCGCCAGCAAGGTGCAAATTTTGGTCGTGCCGATATCAAGAGCAACGACGACCTGTTCTCGGGGCATTACACGGCTCCGCGGGAGGCGGGAGAATTGGCAACAGTATACTCCATCGAGAGCACGGCTTCACGGCCTGATTTCGCCTCTGTTGCACCGCAAAATTGGCTATTTGAAGCCATAAAAGTCACTGCGGGACGGCGCGCATCGGCGGCGTGCTGAAGCGCAGATCTACCCAGATCAAGCGCCGGCGCTGCTTCTGGAGCGTGCTCAAGACGCTGGAAAGTGTCGCGATGCGGTTGGCAAGCGACTGTGCTGTTCCCTTCCCGACCATGGCCGACCATCCCGAGCGACCAAAGATCTTCAATCCGTTGTTGGGTTGCATGTCGAACATGGCTACCGCTCCGTTCGGCGCTGAGGGAAGCGCCTGAACCGCGAAGCGAACGGCCTGGATGATGCCAGAATCGATCCGTCCTCCCTGCGACGCAGGCCCTGTGATGACTGGGAGGGCACTAACCGTCACGGGTCGAATGATGTTTCCCTCTGGGTCCAGTTCGTAACGCGCGCGTCCCGTTTGCCACACCACCATGGGACGGCGCTCTTGCGCGTAAACGGTGACGCGATCGGGGAATGATGTCTCGACTCGCCCCACGACGATCTCTCGGATATTGGACAGCCGGGCTACCACCTGATCGGATTGGACTGTGAATACGTTCTGGTCTGCGACGCCCGCTTCCTGCCGAATGGTGGCTGACGGCAGGCCGCTTCCTACGACGTCGATCTGGTGAATGCGAAACATGCCGAAAAAGATCGCTCCAAGGCTACTAACGCATAGAAGCAACGCACCCACCGACCACCACAGCGCGGCGGGTGACGACAGACGAGTATCCTTGCCGCGTGTGGCTGCTTTCCGTGGCGGCGCCTTCATCAGGCCGCGCTTCCCAACACGCTACCCAGGACTGTATCGCTCCACCGGCCAACAAATTGCACTTCTGGTTCCAGCTGTATACCGAATTGTTCACGCACCTCGCGCTGCGCCAGCCGTATGAGCTCCAGCACCTCAATTGCTCGCGCCTCGCCCCGGTTCAGAATAAAGTTGGCATGCAGCGGCGCAATCTCCGCTCCGCCAAGGCGGCGGC
>DASVZE010000405.1:0-1706 GCA_036391775.1 Chloroflexota bacterium
GGCACAGCCGGACTCCTCTCTCATTTTGGCCAGTCTACTGTGCGGCCGATGCTCCGCCGCGTGCAGGTCGACTGAATCGAAGCTCTTCTCTCACTGCCCGGACGAAACGCTCAACAATCTCGATCGCTTGCTCCTCCCGCAGAACAAGCGACGGCAGAAATCGAACCGTACTGCGGCCGGCTCCGAGAATCCAGAGATGCTGCCGGTGCACACAGTTCTTCACGATGCGATCGCGAAGGTCGGGATTGTACTTTTTGGATTGACTGTCATAGACGAACTCGACGCCCTGCATGAACCCGAGACCTCGAATATCACCCACCTCATCCATTCCATCTAGCTTTTCTGTCAAGCAATCAAGCATGATTCGGCCGACGCGCTGCGCATTACCGATCAGATCTTGGTCTTCTATTTGTTTGAGCACAAATAGGGACAGCAAAGCTGCGCGCGGCTCAGCGGAAAAGGTCTCGGAGTGGCGCGATGCTCGCGAAAACATGGGCGCGCGTCCGATGGTTGCACCGAGTGGATAACCCCCACCCAGTGCTTTGGCAATGCAGATCAAGTCCGGCTCAACACCGGCGTGCTCGATTGCCCACCACCGGCCCGTCCGGCCCAATCCGGCCTGGACCTCGTCGGCCACGAGTAATGCGCCGTGTTGGTCGGCGATTTCTCGCAGTCCGCGCAGAAACGCGGCGGGTGGAACGATTATTCCTCCCTCTCCAGCCAGCGACTCCACCACTATGGCCGCAATGTCCGTCCCTTCGTCCTGGAGTGCATCCCTGAGCATGGAGAGGGAGTAGTCGGCGCACTGCTCGGGATCGCTGCCAACGGGACAGCGGAACGGATATGCGTACGGAGTGCGAACGACGTCGACAGCCTGTGGAAATCCCTCTCGGTGTACCGACTTGCTCGCAGTCAACGCCAGTGCGTACCCGGTTCGACCATGAAAGGCGGGCCGAAAGGCAACGAACCGTCTCCGACCTGTCAGGTCCATTGCTGCCTTCATCGCGGTCTCGACGGCGCGCGCTCCACTTGTCGTGAAGAAGACTTCTTTGTCGAAATCTCCAGGGGCGGTAGCCGCCAGCCGTTCCGCCAAAAGTGTTTGAGGAATGTTGTCAAAGTCATGTCCGGGAAACTCTTCCACAACCTCGCTGATGCGCTCTTCGAAGTCACGGATACCCTCGGGACGGATGCCAAGCGCCCGGACCGCGACTCCCGCGGTCGCATCGAGGTATTCGTTTCCCTCGATATCGTAGAGCCAGACATCGTGACCACGAGTGTGATCAACCACCGGGTAAACATCACGATCCTGAGTCGACGTGGCGAGCGCGCGCTGCGCCCGGTCAATCCAGAAGTCATTACTGAGTGGAACGTCGCCCAAGGTGGGTACCAGCCATTTCAGTAAATCGGTCTGCTGTTTGTTCACTCATTCGCCTCCTTGGGACGACCCCAGCAAATAAACCATTAACGCCTTCTGTACGTGAAGACGATTTTCTGCCTCATCGAAAATCACCGAGTTTGGACCATAAGCAACATCTGCGGTCACTTCGTCGCCTATGTGCGCCGGAAGGCAGTGCATGAAAAGGTAATCTGGCCGCGCACCGGAAACCAGCCGGCTATTGACCTGGTACGCGTTGAGCAGCTCACGTCGCCGCTCAGCGTCCCCTTCTCGACCCATCGACACCCAAACGTCAGTGTATACGACGTCC
>DASVZE010000406.1:0-1554 GCA_036391775.1 Chloroflexota bacterium
CCAGGCTACCCACCTCGACCAGATCACCCAGCTGCCGGATCTTGCTGGTGGCGTGATGGCGCACCGCGAGATCTACCTGATCGGCTATGATCCCGCTGCCGTCGTCGGCAACGCGGATGAGACGCAGTCCCCCTCCGCGAATCTCGACGCGAATCTCGCTGGCGCCGGCGTCCAGCGCGTTGTCTAATAGCTCGCGCACCACCGAAACCGGCCGCTCGATCACCTCACCGGCGGCGATGCGCTCCACGATCTCCGGAGACAGAATCTGGATGGCCTGCAACGGCGGCGCAAGCGACGCGTGGGTTGCTTCGCCGATCGCGTCCATCTCAGCCGGCAAAGAGAATGCGCGCGCAGTTAGTGCAGGTGACTACGGCTCCGGATCGCGCATGTTGCACGTCCTTGGGCGGAATTCCAACCCGGCACCACTGGCATACACCATCCGACACAAACGAAACGGCGTGCCCAGACGCATCACGCAGCCGTTGATACTGGCCGAGGGAGCGCGGATCGAGCTCGGCAGCCAGCGACTCACGCTGGGCACGAAGCTGAGCCACCATGGCAGTGACCTGTTTTCCCTGCTGCGACAGCTGCGGCCTTTGTGTCTCCCACTCGTGCTGCAACGTGTCGGCTCTGCGCTGCGCTTCCGCCAGCTCATTTTCCAGTGCGTCCCGGCGCTCCATCACCTCGAGCAGCTGCAGCTCGACCTCGTCACGCTGTCCATTGAGATGCTCCAGCTCTCGCTCCAGAGACTTCAGCTGGTGGGCGTCGGCAATCTGGCCGCTGTACATGCGCGTGCGATCGCGCTGGATCTTCGCCTCGGTGGCGGAAAGATCGGACTCGAGAGATCGCTGCGCTGCGTCTACCTCTTGCTTCTGCGATTGAAGGCGCGCAAGCTGTGCCCTGGCGGTATCAAGGTCCGGGTTGCGCCCAAAACGGCGCCGGAGATCGGCGAGCTGGGCTTCCATGCCCTCCAGCTTCGAATCAAGCTGCTCCAGCTGATAAAGCTGTGCCAGTACCGCCATGGCGCCTTCCCTTTCCGCCTCGCAATGTACCGTCAGTATACCCGTCACATGGAATCAGGCATCCATGGATGTGTCATAAATAGTGTGCCGCCTTCGTACACCCCATGGGTAGATCGCCGGCCCATGTCCACCAGTCCGTAGGCGTTGCCCCACGTGGCGACCTATCTTGCCACATCACGCGGGGAAGGGCGGCAGGACACGCGGGTCCTGCCCTACGTCTCTCTACACGTGTTTCTGTGGAAATACTTCACAACCCTTTGCGACCGGTAATCTAGAGATATCCCCATGCAATCTCTTCTCCGCTTCTCTACCCTTTTCCTCATCGTGCTGTGCACGGGTATCGTTTCATTGCGGTCAACCTCGGCCGCCGGATCGTCCGGCTCGAGGCAAGGGCCATATCTGCTGCAGCAGCTGCAGAAGCTCAGTGCCGGCAACTGGGCGCGCGTGGCCGGACTTGACACCGGTCTGCCGCCCCGCGTTAACGGGCATGACGAATTCGCCGCGGCCTGGACCAAAGAGATCATGAAATCGC
>DASVZE010000407.1:0-2964 GCA_036391775.1 Chloroflexota bacterium
CTCGTGAACATGACCGGGTACACATGGCTCCGCATTAATATCACCAGCTCGCTCGGCGGCACACCCGCGATCAAAATGGACGTCTATGACGCCTCCCAGGGGCAGCAGGACACTTATCTTATGCTCGGCGACTCAATAACCGCTGAAGGCATGGCACATTCCAACATTGACTTGAGCGGTTCGTGGAACGGTGGGAGTCTCACTCAGCTTATCAACGCTTCCAATTCTGCCTATTACCCCTCGATAGTTGATGGCGGTACTGGAGGAGTAACCGCGGAGTGGGGGGCGACCTATATTGCGAATATGCTCGCCCCGTATTCTGGACGGTATGTCGCGCTGAATTACGGTACAAATGATGCGAACCAGTCCGGTGCGCTGACATCTGATCAGATCACGTCGTACTACAACAGCCTGTTGATCATGGTCGACGCGATCCAGAGTCGTGGCATGGTGGCTATTGTGCCGCACATTCCCTGGGGATGCGCGTCAAGCGGATGGCTCGGCACAAATGCGAAGACCCTGAACGACTATGTTGATGCACATTTGTTTGTTGATCGACCGGGAGTTATCCGGGGGCCTGACCTTTGGACCTTTTTCTACAACAATCAGAATCTGTTGCAAGACTGCATCCATCCTACGTATACCGAGTCCAATGGTCAGCTCAGCGGCTATGAGCAGCTGCAGAGGCAGTGGAGAGACGCACTGATGGCCAACGTCTACAATGCCACGCCGACCGGTAGTCCCACGCGCGTGACGACTACCGTGCCGTCTGTCTCACCGACGGCGAGCTCGACTACGACGCCCACTCAGAGTCCGCTTCCTACATCTACACCGACGCCTACAGTGCCGTCTGCCTCACCGACGGCAACTTCGACCGCGACACCCAGTCCAAGTCCCGCTCCTACATCTACGACAACTCCGACGAGCGGTCAGATTAACTGGGTGCGAGGTGCATATATCAGCCCAGCAGGTACAACATCGTCTCCATCTTTGACTCTAAGTGGTGTATCAGCCGGAGATCTATTGGTCGTCTCATTGGATATCGGAGGAGGAAAGATGGAGACGGCGACGAACTGTATAACAAGCAACGGACCCTCAAGCCTGTCCTGGTCTCAAGTGGTGAGCGACGTGCATGGTCAATCCCAAGTGAACTTGTGGTATGCGTTCGCTCCCATGTCAGGAGCGTATTCGATTACGGGGCACGCGACAGCGCCAACGGCGATGAGTATGGCCATCGATGAATATAGCGGTGTAAATCATTCGGCCCCCGTCCTAACGTGGGGTTCGGGTGGCGGATTCAGCACGATGCCCAGTGCAGCAAGCTCGACACCAGTTGCTGCAGGGTCGCTCATTCTTGGTTCAGTGACGTGGGATTCGGGCAATAAAGTGCTAACTGTCGGTACCGGCTTTAGCGCGCGTCAAACAGTCACTAACGGCAACAAGTATCAACCGCTTGGAATTGAGGATCAGGTCAGCGCTACGAGCGCCACTCCGCAGGCCAGCTGGATGTTCAATTCTTCTGCTAGCTGGACTGCCGCCATGGTTGTTTTTGGTCGCTGAGGCGGTCCTGAACAGGAAACCATAATGTGGCGGATAAGCGAGTCAAGTCCGGAAATGTTGGGTCACAAAGCGTGACTATAGAACGCGCTCACGCGTAGATGTGAAGAGTCTTAAGCATCGGTGAGAAGAACCGTCTTTGACTCGTGGTCAAGTCATCCTTATTGCAGCGAAAGGCGTACGTCCACTCGACATCACCTTTACGCGCAACGCCAATATAGTAGGCTACTTGCTGGTCCTTTGCTCCCGGCCTTTCTTGCTCGGGACCGCATAGAGCAACGGCTGTGGCAAACTTCATTCCTGAAATAGTCTTCCCCTTTGCGGTCCTTATAGTTCTTCCCGTTTCGCAAACTCGAGTCGCGTAGACCGCGAAACGCATGCGGAGATCAGTCAGACTCAGTGGGAGTTCGTGTTTGACATACATTCCGATCGTCATATCGAGACTTCCTGTATCAACAATGCGGGAGAACGAAATCTCGCCGATCGAGGCGTTTGATGCATCGACAGTCCAGTGGGGAGGATAAGCTATGACAATCGGAACGGATGTGCTCCGATACACTTTCCAACCAGCGGGCACCGGTCCAGCCGGAAGTGCTTTCCTCGCCTGCTGCGCGACGTGCACAAGTTTCGGTGAAGGATCTCGCGTGGCTGCCGGAGGACTCGCACTGGCGCCGCTGTCGCAACCGGCCGTAGCCGCGGTCAGTGCGACGGCAGAAATGCCCCACGCCAGGTGCCGCACGCCCTTACTCAGAGCGATTGGGTGTCGGTGCTGCATGTTCCGTCTCACAACCGTGGGGCGTAGACCCTGGAACCAAGCCAGGCCTCACCTGTCACATGACCATTTGCCCGGGCGTAAATGTTGACGGCGTACTCTTGGTGGCAGCCTCGTCTACGAGATCCCAGAGTCCGTATGCAAACCCGAGCGCCAGATACCACGTCGGAGAACTTCTTCCGGGCAGTTTTCTGCACGAGTGAGTAGCATTTCTCGATCATTACACTCACCGTGTGCTGGGCTTGCACACTGCACTTGAGCGAGTGCGCCTGAAGTGCGGCCAGGCGGCCGTTGAACCGAAGCTCGAACTTAATTCCCACGGCATACGCGTTGCAGCCGGCGCTCGAAGTACCACGACGGAGATGGACATCGCGATGTGAAATCGTCCAGACACTTTGTCCCTTTGCCTTTGCGACGCAGAGCTGAGCGTGTATGGTCCGGCATCTATATCCGTGGATGCAGGATATGTGCTCTTGCGAGAGTACGGACCGCGTGGGGATGGCTGGAGTCGCGGAGGCAGGCGGAGTGGCGAAGATGTTCAGGGTGACGAGGGTGAGCACGGTAAGTGCCAGGGAGCGCATATAACAATTCCCTGTATCCCAGCCACTGTGGATGGACGCCTTGTGGAGGAGCAG
>DASVZE010000408.1:0-4642 GCA_036391775.1 Chloroflexota bacterium
CGGACAGCACGGTGCCGTCCTCCTCAGGAGCGCCCGATGGCTTGCTCAATGTGTTTTCCATGATCACTCCGCCCTTTTTGACTATGCCGCCGGTTATCGCTTACCCCTTGATCGCTCCTCCCAGCAGGAATCCCCCTCCTATGAGGCGCGACATGATGAGGAAAAGAACAATGACGGGTACAGAGTACAGAACTGAAAAGGCAGCAATATCGCCGTAGCGAACGACCGCGGCCCCAATGAAGCTGTAGATCGTGACGGGGCCCGGCTGATCTCCGGGCGAGCTCAGCAGGATCAGCGGGATCAGGAAAGATCCCCAGGCGTTGATGAAGCCATAGATGGCCGCGGCAGCAATGCCCGGAAGCGCCAGCGGCAGGATGAGGGTCCGGAGGATTTGCAAGGTGCCGGCTCGCTCCATACGAGCCGCCTCTTCAAGCTCGATCGGCACCGAATCGATGAAATTCTTGATCAGCCAGATCTCAAAGGGCAATCCGGTGACGCCGAGAAAGACAGCGGTCGGGAAGAGGGAGAGCCAGTTCAGCGTGACGTACATCTGGTAGACCGGCACGATCATAATGGAGACGGGAATCCCGGTAAGGAAGAGCACGATGAGCATGAGCGACTTCTTGAGCGGGATCCGGCGCCGCGAGAGAGCATAGCCGGCCAGGGTGGCAACCGCGGTGGCGACGATGGTTGCGATGGCCGCCAGATAAAAGCTGTTGTAGAGCGAGGTCACGTTGTCCGAGGTTGTGACATCAGAGAAGTTCTTCGCAGTGATCTGCGGCATTTCGATGCCCCAGCTGGCGTTTGCGTCGATCGACGAAAAAATGAGCCATAGCAAGGGGAGCATGAAGAGGACGCCAATTCCCAGCAACAGCAGATTTCCTACCAGAGCTTGAGCATCGACGCGGGGAGCCGGAACGGAAATCATGTCCTCTGGTGCCAGGGCATCGGGACCGGAGGTGACTCTGGCCAAGCCCTTCATATTGTCACCCTCGCCACTCGGACATAGGCAAACGCCAGTATGGTCGCAATGACCACCATGACGTCCCCCAGCAGCGCGCCATAGGCCAGGTGATCGAAGGAAAACGCCTGCTGGTACGAGTACACGGGAAGAATATTGGTGGAATTGCCGGGGCCACCCGCGGTCATGATGTACACCAGTGAAAAGTTGGCCAGCGTGAGCAGGCCGACCAGCAGCACCGTGGTGACGATTGTCGGCCACATGATGGGAAGAGTGATGGACCAGAAGCGGTGCCAGATCCGCGCTCCCTCGACCTGCGAAGCCTCGATGATCTCCGCGGGGACGTTACGCAGACCCGCCGATAGGACGATCATGGCGAACCCTGCCGTGGCCCAGATGTTGGCAAGGCAGACCATCAGCATGGGCGCGGTGTGGAGATAGTCCGCCTTGGGATTCAAGGCAAGCACCGCCATCGTCCCGTTCGCCGTGGAAAAGGCATACCAGATGAGGGCGGCCGTCACAGGGGGGAGCATCCAGGAAACGATCACGATCGAGCCGACAATCGCCCGGATAACGCCAACCGCATGCTGCATCAGTAGTGCCAGCAGCAGACCCAGCACGGTTACCCCGACCACACCGGAACCGAACACGAAAATGAATGTCAGCACCAACGACTGGTAAAAGACCGAGTCATGAACCAGGGTCTGCAGATTCGCTGCGCCCGTGAACTGGAAATTCTGCGCTGTGGGCCCGATCAGAGCCAGATTGGTAAAGCCCAGGTAAAAGGCATACCCGACGGGAAACAGGAAGAGGCCGGCCAGTAGCAGCACGCTTGGTAAGAGCAGAAGCAAGCTACCCCACTGGAAGTGCTCGCGATCCTGACGCGGACCCGACGGCATCTCCAGTGAAGCCGGTATCGTGATTGCTTGCGCGCTCCGGGCCATTACACCAACCTCTTCCCGCTTCCCTTCAGGTTCGTTAATGCAAGGTTTCCACCTTGCTCGCTCCAAGCTGGTTCGTCACGTAGCTTTTCAGGATCCCGATGGCAGAGTCCACCGTGGTACTGGGCTTTTGCGCCAGCGCCCCGGTTGCTTCGTTGAAGCCCTGCCCCCACACGGAGTAATCGGCGCTGGAGGGAGTGATCGTCGAGTTGGGAAGGACCTGTGCCGATACCGCGTTGTACGGCGGGGCAAAGTTTACAAATAGCGGGTCCTTGGTGTACGCCAGGTTAGGCGGAACGAAGCCGGCCCAATTGGCGGCGTTGATCTGGTTGTCCTTGTTTTCCATCAGGTCAAGGAGATTCCAGGCAGCGGTCTGGTCCTTGGTCTTTTTGTAGATGGCAAGGTCCCAGCCGCCGAGAGTGCTGGCGGAGCCGGGCGCCTGTCCGTTGATCGTCGGTATCGGCACCGCGCCCATGATCTGGGTCGCCTGCGGCCAGCACGGCGCACAGATGGTTTTGGTCCAGTTGCCGCCGTAGTAATTGGATCCGACGGCAATGGCCAGCTGGCCCTTCTGGAACAGCGATAGCGGAACGGTCACCGCGGCAGGGTTAAAGAGGTCAGAGATCGGGGCCCCCAGTCCCTGCGAAAAAATCGAATGGTAGAAGGTGAGAACCTCACGCAATCCGGGGCTATCCACCACCCACTTCTTGGTCGCGCTGTCGTAGATAGTGGGATTCGACGCTCCGTTGATCAGGTTTCCACCACCCTGCAGGATGCCGTTGGTGCCCGAGCTGGTGCCGGCGTTGAGCCACATGGGAATCACACCCGGCAGCTTCGCTTTGATCTTCTGGGACGCCGTCAGCAGATCTTGCCAGGTCTTCGGGTGCCAGGGTACCGGCAGACCCGCTTTACGAAACATCGTCATGTTGTAGTACATCATGGAGTCGTTCTCGCCGGTATCGACGGCATAGATCTGGCCGCCGAAGATACCCTCACTCTGCACCACTTTGGGGAATGTCGACCACCAGGACGACTTCGTGACCAGGTTGTTGAGTGGGAGCAGGTAGCCGCTGCTGGCCCACTCGCCGATCTGAGCTGTGGGTAACTGAGCGACGTCCGGCGCGGTCGAGGACGAGCGATAGAGAAGACTCAGCTTGTTCACGATATCGGTGTAGCTGCCACCGATCGGGACCAGCTTGACCTCGGCGTTGGAGTATTTCTTGTCAAACTGTGTCTTGATCCCGTTCCACCACTTGTTTGCCAGCGGGGTCGTGTCGAACACATAAGTCGAGCCGTAAGCTACGGTCACGACCGTCTTGCTGCTCGAACTGGTGCCCGGCAAACTGCAGCCTGACAGGAGTGCCAGTGCTGCAAACATCGCAAAGAAAACGCCCAAATGTCGCCAGCTTGCCATGTTCTCCTCCTAACGTGTGGGACCTGTATGCCTAGGCGGATGACCCATAGAGAGAGTGTTGTTCGGCCGGTGCTGTCCAGGTACTGCTTGGAGCCACGAGCCCTGAGCGATCCAGGAGGGCAGCGTTGCTCTTGGGGTCAAAGAGGTACACGTTTTTGGGATCGATAGCGACCTCCACTGTTTCGCCACTCCGGACGCCGGATCGTCCCGGAAATCGAGCCATAAGAGTTGTGTCGCCGGCCTTCACCGTCACGTATGTTTCAGACCCCATCGGCTCCACGATGTCAATGCGTGCGGGGATAACAACCGAGCAATCCGCCGGCGCCTCCCGTGCCCAGCGGACATCAACCGGCCGGACGCCGACGATCACAGGCCCATCGGTCGGAGCATCGCCGCGCAGCGGCGTCTCAGGGGCAAGGGGAAAAGTCGTTCCAAGGCAGCGCACGGTGGGTGATGCGTCATGTGAGGTACATGTGCCGGAGAAGGTGTTCATCTTGGGGGACCCAATAAAGGTGGCGACGAATAGGTGCGCAGGGTTTTCGTAGAGCGCTTCCGGACTGTCAACCTGCTGCAGAACGCCGTCGTTCATCACGGCAATCCTTTCTCCCATGGTCATCGCCTCGACCTGGTCGTGCGTCACGTAGACCGTGGTGATCTCGAACAGCTGGTGGAGGCGGATGAGCTCGGCACGCATCTGAACTCGCAAGGCTGCATCCAGATTCGACAGCGGCTCATCCATCAGAAAGAGCTGGGGGCGGCGAATGAGCGCACGGCCCAGGGCAACGCGCTGCCGCTGTCCACCGGATAACTCGCTGGGCCGGCGGTCGAGCAGGGATGTAATGCCGAGCGTCTCGGCGACCTCTTCAATACGTTGCCGTGTTTGGGCCCTGGGCTCACGCCGCACACCGGGACCGAAAGCCAGGTTCCTCCGCACCGTCATGTGCGGGTAGAGAGCGTAGCTCTGGAAGACCATGGAAATATCGCGCTCTCCGGGAGGATCGTTGTTGACGACTCTGTCTCCCAGCCAGATCCGGCCATAGGTGGGGCGGTCCAGGCCGGCAAGCATGCGGAGCGACGTTGTTTTGCCGCACCCGGACGGTCCTACAAAGACGAGAAACTCACCTTCCTCCACGTCGAGGCTCAGGTTACTCACCACGGGAGTGGATCCGAAGACTTTCCAGACGCCTTCGAATCGAACGCCGGCCATCGCCTTCTCCTTAGCTTCGGCAGGAGTCGCCCGGCGGCTCAACGACCGTCGCGCTTGAGCTCGCAGAATGCCCCATGCTTGATTCCAACACGTCTAGTGAGCCCTGATTCTCAAATCGT
>DASVZE010000409.1:0-3085 GCA_036391775.1 Chloroflexota bacterium
CGTGGCCAGTCCGTCGTGCTGAAGGCGACCGGCATTGCCTGCCGGATCTTTTCCTCAGGCGAAAGCGTGGGGTCCGGCGTCAACGCCTTTATTGCCTCGGGCGGCAAAGGTACCATGTTGGGGCCACCAAAGGCGGTTGCCACCAGGACCAGCCGGTCCACTCGCTGCGAGTATTTTAGCGCAAACTCCTGGGCAATGAAGCCGCCCATCGAGATTCCCAGGATGTGAGCTCGGTCCCAACCGATGGAATCAAGGAGCCCGGCGAGGTCGTCGGCGTTCTGCTCGTGTGTATACGGCCCCGGCGGCATATCGCTCCGGCCGACGCCTCGATTGTCGTAAATCAGAGTGCGAAAGTGCGGCGCGAAGGCAGGTATCTGCCGGTACCACATCCAGGTATGGTAGCCGATGCCCTCGATCAGCACCAGGTTCGGGCCCTCACCATGAACCTCGTAGTAGAGGGATATTCCATTCGCGGTCGTGGTAGGCATCAAATCAGCTCCTTGGCGGGGGATCGCTCGTCGCTGTGGGCAACGGTTCGACCGACTCGCCCACCTCCACGTCGACCGCTTCAGCCGCTTCTGCCTCGACCTCAGCCAGTCCAGGTTTGGGCACCACGGATCGTCCCAGCTGGAATCGACTCTGAATGGCTCCCGCGATTCCCTGAGGGAAAAACACGACCAGGAATAGGTAGATGATGCCGAAGAGCAGCAGCGGCTGTCCAACCGTCTGGTGCAGCCAGTTGGGACCATTGGCGACAAAAGAAGAGGACGACAAGACATTCAGATAGTGATTCAAGTAACGAATGAGTGCGGCGCCCACGATCGCTCCCCACAAGCTACCGGCACCGCCGATGATGACCATGAGCAGAAGCTGGATCGTGAGATCTGCGGAGAAGAGATTCGTCGAGACGCTCCCGACGTAAACGGCGTACAGTGCGCCGGCGGTGCTGCTCACAGCGCCGGCGATGACGTAGGACATCAGCTTGTAGTTGAAGGGACGGTACCCGATCATCTGGGCACGATACTCATTTTCCCGCACCGCCTGCCATACGCGTCCGGCAGGTGAGAAAACGAAGAGGCGCAAGAGTAGATAGCCGAGCACGAGGACAGCCAGGGCCACGTAATAGAAGTGTGCCTCGTTACCGGGTCCGGTGAGCCACGCCGGCGTGCTGCTCACGCTAAGCCCGGTCTCGCCATTGGTATTGCCGATTCCGCTGTCGGCCAGCGTAAAGGCTCCCTGGGCAAAGGCCAGCGTTACCATCGCAAAGTACACTCCGCGGGTGCGCAGAGCCAGCGCGCCGGTAATTACGGAGAGGATGATGCCGGTCAGCAGCGCGGCAAAAAAGGCGACCCAGAGGGGCTCATGGTATTGCGTCAGGTCAACCGCCAGGGCATAGGCGCCCGCGCCCACGAAGAGCGATTGACCGAAGGATATCAATCCGGTGAACCCGAAGACCACATCGTAGCTCATCGCGAACAAGGCAAAGATAAAGACCTCGGTGGGCAGAGCAAGGTCCGCATGGTCGATGAAAAGCGGGAACAACGCCAGGATCAGGAGAACAACCCCTCCCACCAGCCAGCCGACAGGGAGACGTGCTCGGGTCATCTAGTGTTCTCCCGGTTCGACGTTGATGCCCATCAGCCCCGTCGGCCGGACGAGCAGGATCACGACCAGGATGGCGAGAGAAACCAGCGAGGCCGCCGAGGTCTGGACGCTCGGATCGAGATGTGGAACCTGAGAAGCGTAGTAGGGCACATACTCCTGAGCCAGGCCAATGATCAGCGCTCCGACTGCCGAACCAAGGTAGCTGCCCAGGCCTCCCAACACGACAATGATGATGGCCAACAAGAGAACGTTCTGGCCCATGTCGGTCGAGATAGCAAACTGCCAGTTGCCGTACAGGGAACCGCCGAGAGCTGCAAGAGCCGAGCCCAGCGCGAACACGCCGAGAAAGACCAGACTCACGTTGATGCCGAGGGCGCGCACCATCGTCGGGTTCTCGACTCCGGCGCGCACGATCAGCCCGATACGCGTGAAGCGGAGGAGTACCCAAACCACGACCAAGGTCACCAGTCCGGCACCGATGCCGAAGATGCGGAAGGACGTGATAGAGACGTCACCCGCGACGAAGGTGCGGCTGAACTCGGGGAGCTGGCCAGGATATTCCGGTATCTGTCCCCAGATGGCGACCACCAGCTGTTGGAGTACGAGACCAAGGCCCAGCGTGACAAGGATCTGCGAGAGCGGTCGCTGATAGAGATTCCGCATAAAGATCCGCTCGGTGAGTGCGCCCAGCACGGCTCCAGTGAGAAATGCCACCAGCAACGCCAGCCAGAAACTGTGTGTGTTGATGTAGGCCGCGTACCATGAGTAGGCGCCCCAGAGAACAAAGGAACCGTGGGCGAAGTTGAGGACGCCCATCAGACCGAAGATGAGTGAGAGGCCGGCCGAGACCAGAAAGAGAATGGCCGCGAGGGAGACGCCATTGATGGTCAGATTGAGAAAGATACCCACGGTCACACTCCGATGTAACGACGCAGCAACTCATCGTCGCGGTCGAGATCGGCCATCCGGCCGCCATGCACGATCCGGCCCTCGTCGATGATGAAGAAACGATCTCCCACTGCTCTCGAAAACTCCAGATTCTGCTCGACCAGCAGAATAGTCTCGCCCTCTTCTCGGAGGGAGCGAAAGATCTCGGTTAGGTGCTTGATGATGACCGGCGCGAGTCCCTTGGTCGGCTCGTCGATCAAGAGGATCCGGTTGCGATTGATGAGCGCACGCCCGATGGCGAGCATCTGCTGCTGACCGCCGGACATGGCGCCGGCCGAGCGGTTGCGCGCCGTCCGTAGGTCCGGAAACAGTCCGTAAACTTTGTCGATCGCCGCCTTCCCATCTGACCCGCCGCGCTGCGCCAGCTTGAGGTTTTCCTCCACCGACAGACCGATGAAGACTTCGCGGTCTTCCGGGACGAAGCCCACACCCTCGCGCGCGATCAGATGGGCCGGGCGTCCACTCAGCGGCCTGCCGGCCAGCGTAATGGAGCCGCGGGCCACGGGCCAGAGCCCCAGGATCGACCGCAGAG
>DASVZE010000410.1:0-4616 GCA_036391775.1 Chloroflexota bacterium
CTCAGTCAGAGCCTCACTCCGACGAAGAGGAAGAACTCTAGGACACACACCTATGTCAGTCAAGCTAGATCGCTCAGCGTTATCGTCCCTTCAATTCAATGTCTCGCAGCTTCTCAAGTCCGACGTCGGGACCTCGCGCGTGTATTCCTTTGCGGCCGACGGCCCGCTGGATCTGGATGGAAGCCAGGCCCGCGATATTCATGGTTCCGTGAAGTTTATGCTGACCAATTTCGGCATCATTGCGGGAATTGATGCCGATGCCACCCTACAGCTTGTCTGCGCTCGTTGTCTGGAGCCGTTCGAGTCGCCGACCCACATTGCCATGGAGGAGGAGTATCGACCTTCCATCGACGTCATAACTGGATTGCCGTCCGAGTCTCCACCGAGTGATACCGCTTTCAGCATCAATCAAAATCATACGATCGATCTCGACGAAGCTATCCGGCAAGAGCTCTTACTCACGGAGGACCTTTTGCCGTTGTGCAGTGAAGACTGCAAGGGACTCTGTCCCACATGTGGCATTAATCGCAATACGAACCTGTGCGATTGCTCGAACAGCGAGGAATTGAGTCCGTTTGCCGTCCTTCAACAACTCATTACTGATCAGGAAGCTCCAATGGAGCGAAAGGGAGAAAACTAGTGGGTGCACAACCAAAGAAGAAGACAAGTAAGTCAAAGAAGAATCTACGCCGTAATCACGACCACATTTCTGTCGGTTCTATCGTGCTCTGCTCGCACTGCCGCCGGCCACATCTCGCCCACCACGTCTGTGCGAACTGTGGTTACTACGCAGGCAGGCAGGTTTTGCCCGACGAGCAACCAGCCGCGACGTCATAGCATTCGGCTCTATACATGGGTCGGCTGATCGGTAAGGTCGCGCTGATTACAGGAGCGTCCGGCGGAATCGGCCGCGGCATCGCACTGCGCCTGGCTCGCGATGGAGCGTCGATCGCAATCAACTATCGATCTGATGCGGAAGGCGCGGCCCAAACTCTGCGCGCCGTCGAAGAGGCTGGTGTTCAGGGTATCGTTCTGCAGGCAGACGTCGGGGTCGCACCTGAGGCCACTGCGTTGATCGAGACGACTGTCGAGCGCCTTGGGGGCATCCACATTCTGGTTAATAACGCCGGCGTGTCGGCGGACATGCTCACCATGCGTCTCAGTGAGGCTGATTGGGACCGAGTCCTGGACACGGATCTCAAGGGGGCGTTCCTCACAACAAAGGCGGCGTTGCGACCCCTCTTGCGCCAGCGCTGGGGTAGGATCATCAATATTGCGTCCGTCGTTGCCTTTACGGGCAACGCCGGGCAGGCAAGCTATGCTGCTGCCAAGGCGGGCCTCCTCGGCCTGACGAAGAGCGTCGCACGAGAAGTGGCAACGCGTGGGATCACTGCAAATGTGGTTGCTCCCGGGTTGATCGATACTGCCATGACGGAAGCGCTGCCCGACGATGTGCGGCAGTGGATGCTGGACCAGGTTCCTATGGGGCATCCGGGGACGCCAGACGATGTGGCGGCAGCCGTCTCTTTCCTTGTGAGTGACGACGCAGCTTATATGACGGGCCAGGTTTTGAAGGTCGATGGCGGCATGGTGATGCTTTAGCATGGTTTCCAAGGTGCTGATTGCGAATCGAGGAGAGATAGCGCTACGCATCCAGCGTGCCTGCCGCGAACTTGATTTGCCGTCAGTTGTGGTGTTCTCTGAAGCCGATCGCGAGTCGCTTCCCGTGCGAATGGCGGACGAGGCGGTCTGCGTGGGTCCAGGGCCGAGCTCCAAGAGCTATCTATCGGTGCCCAACATCATCAGCGCCGCACTCATTACGCATTGTGACGCTATTCATCCAGGTTACGGTTTCCTATCCGAGGATCGGTACTTTGCCGAGATCTGTGACGAATACAATCTCGCTTTTGTGGGCCCGCGAGCGTCCATCATAGCCAGGATGGCCAACAAGGCCGACGCGCGCCGCGAAATGGCGATGGCGGGGCTTCCTGTCCTCCCCGGTACGCCGGGAGCAGTTACCTCGCTCGAGGAAGCCCAGCAGGCAGCCCGTGACATTGGCTACCCCGTCATGCTTAAGGCAGCCGCGGGGGGCGGGGGCCGCGGCATGAGTGTCGCTCAAGACGATCTCGAGCTGGCCCGTAGCTTTAACCTGGCTCGCATGGAAGCGCGCGCGTCATTTGACAATGACGAAGTCTATCTTGAGAAATACCTGCAGAGATGCCGCCACATCGAAGTGCAGGTGCTGGGTGACCACTCCGGCAACATCGTTCATCTTGCCGAACGAGAGTGCTCAATTCAGCGCCGCCACCAGAAATTAATCGAGGAAGCCCCCAGTGCTTCGATCGATGTGGAGATACGTGATCGCTTGGGAAGTGCCGCCGTGCGCGGTGCCGAGTGGCTTGGCTTCACTAGCGCCGGCACGCTTGAATTTCTCCTTGAGGATAGCGGCGATTTCTACTTCATGGAAATGAATACTCGTATCCAGGTTGAACACGGGATCACCGAGCTGGTTACGGGAGTGGACCTCGTGAAGGAGCAGCTACGCGTGGCCTCAGGTGAGTCCCTAAGCTTCGAGCAAAGTGACATCAAGGTGCAAGGTCATGCCATCGAGTGTCGCATCAACGCTGAAACCGGTAGTGATTTTCGGCCCGTGACCGGAACTGTCGGCGAGCTTGTGTTGCCGGGAGGTCCGGGAATTCGAGTAGATACCCACCTCTACCCGGGATATCAAGTGCCGGCTCATTATGATTCTCTTATGGCCAAGGTTATGGCATTCGGACGGGACAGAGAAGAAGCGCTTCGCCGTATGAGGAGGGCTCTGCATGAGCTTTCGCTGGATGGTGTCCCCAGTACCGTTCCCTTCCTTTGCCGCGTGCTGGATGATCCTGTTTTCCGCGAGGGCGGAGCCCATACCGATTATGTCGGTTTCTAGTCTGTGAGAACGTCTCGTCGGACTGCACGAACCATCGCATTTCAGACTCTTTTCGAGCTGGAGCTGCGCTCGACCAGTAACATTTCTGAAACGGTGCGGGCGCGTGCCCAGTCCTTCGAAGAAGAGACTCAACAAGTGATTGACCGAGAGGCGATCGGATTTGCAGAAGAGCTGGTTCGTGGAACACTTGGTGAGCGGGATAACCTTGACGCGCTTATTTCTCGAGTCGCTCCAATCTTCCCGGTCAACCAGCTTGCAGGCACCGATCGCGTGGCACTGGAGCTTGGCCTCTTTGAGATGTTGCATGGAGACAATACGTCGGCCGGCGTCGCTATCAACGAGGCGGTCGAACTTGCAAAAACCTTCGGCGGCGATGCGTCGGGACGTTTCGTCAACGGCGTTCTGGGTACTATAGCAGAGGAAGTCAGCCACTAATGTGGGCAGCGGCCCTGAGCGTCAATCCCTATCCCAAACAATGAGCCAATACTCGAAGTAGGAGGACAATGTCGTGGATCAGGGTTCAATCGAGGAACGGTTGCGTCGAATTATTTCCGAGCAGTTGGGCGTGGACGAAAGCCAGGTAACTCCCAATGCGTCTTTTGAGGAGGACTTGAACGCCGACTCTCTCGATTTGGTCGAGCTCATCATGTCTCTGGAAGAGGAGTTCGGAATCGAAATCTCTGAAGAGGACGCCGAAAAGATCAAGACGGTCGGTGACGCTACCGAATACATAAAAGAGCATGCCCAGGAGTAGTGAGTGGAGGTGGCCGTATAATTAGCCATTGCCCTAGAGAGGAGCAGATATGGGATTTGCAGGTCACCTACCGGAGTTGGTGATCATCCTGGTCGCTGCGCTGGTCATTTTTGGACCAAAGCGGCTTCCCGAGATCGGCAACGCGATGGGAAAAAGTATCAAGGAGTTTAAGAAAGGCGTCGAGGATAGCCACCAGCCTGACGAACTGCCAAGCAAAGACGTCCGCTTGCCCGAGCGCGAGCCGGTTGCTGCACGCCCGGAACCTGCGGCGACTGCCGCCGCAACCGAACGCCCGACGCCGACGCCCCAGGAGCCCAAACCGGAATAGCTCCGTCAGGATCACGCCTGGTCAGAGCTTAATCTGCGACTGACGGCACGCGGTAGCGGATCCTGCGGATGCCGCGTGCTTCCTGCTTCGCCGAAAAGGATTGTATGACCGTCCAGTCCGAGACGCCTCCTCGCAACTCCGGTTATCGCGTGCCCGACCCGAAGTACATGACCTTCGTCGAGCACCTACAGGAGCTCCGGCACCGGTTGGTGAAGTCGATTCTTGCTGTCGGCGCCGGAAGCGTCGTCGGATGGTTCCTGGCGCCCCAGGTTATCCATCTGCTCGATGTGCCGCTATGCCAGCATCTTCCGCACCATCAATGCAGACTGGTTGTGAACACGATCTATGGCGGCTTTACGCTCCAGCTCAAAATTGCCATCATCATCGGCTTTGTCATTGCCTTGCCCATTACGCTGTACCAGCTTTGGGCTTTCGTGGCTCCGGCGTTCGGACCTGCTGCGAACCGCTGGGCGCCGATCTGGCTGGTGTCGGCTCTTGCGTTATTCTGCGCCGGCGCTACGACGGGCTATTTCGTTATTCCGCTCGCCATCAGTTTTTTCACCAAGTTCCAGGGGCCGGACGTGCAGATTCTGGTATTTGCC
>DASVZE010000411.1:0-3038 GCA_036391775.1 Chloroflexota bacterium
CTGGCAATGCTTCGGTGGCCTTCGGATCAATCTGCTGCTGGAGTTGCTGCAACTGACTCTCCAGCGCGATAACGTTGGCCGATCACGATGCATGCGTTGTACCATCAATCCATTCACGTGGCGGCGCTGCCGGCCAGACCACCGTGACACGCTGACATGCTGACACGCTGACATGCTGACATGCTGACATGCTGACATGCTGACATGCTGACATGCTGACGCGCGCTGGCAGTGACCGCCCCTACGAGGGAGGGCTCGATGAAACCAGCCATGAGACCAGCGCCGAAACCAGCGAAGGACACCCGCGCCGAGCACGAGCACATGTACGAGTTGCCGATTCACCGGCATGCCGCGGGCGATTCGCTCGGCAGTCTGGTGACCGAGGCCGCTCGTCGCCTCGGCAAGCTGACGCGGCCCATCACGCCATCCATCCCGCCACCCGCGCAGCGCCTTGCCTCAGGGTGCCTCAGCGCCAGGGGGCGCGGGTGGTAGCCCGCCCGGCCCGGTCACCATCGGCCCCGGGGTCACGGTGTTCACCCATCCCTACGACCACGCCCAGGTGGGACCCGAGCCGTCGGTGCCTGAGCCATCGCGTTCCGCCCAGGTGCTCTCCGGTACGCTCCATATCGATGGGACAGCGGTCGACTTTTTAGCGTTTGATGGCAGCTTCTTCGCAATCGCGGGCCTGGGCTTCGATCTGGAGACGCGCCGAGACGGGACGCTGGAGGTGCGGCCGGTGGCGCTGACCGGGTTTAAGGCGTTTGCCCGTGGTGTGTGGCTGGATGCGTACGTGGAGGGCCACGTCACCACAACGGTGGTGAACGCCGCGACCCAAACGCATGTGGCCCCGCCGACGGACTACCGGCTGTTTGCGCTGCACGCGGATGGCGACGTCGACGATGGCGTCAATCTCGGCGGCAACTACCTGGCGGTTCGCTTCCAGGCACGGGCGAAAACGGCGTAGCAGGTGTGGATGACCGCATCTGTCTGGGGGACCCAGTCGGGGTGGTCACGGCCCTTCGCCGGCAGTAGTGCTTTTGGCACGATCGCCGTGTCCATCCCGATCGTGGCGGCCGAACTGTACTGAATGAGGGACACGGAGTACGGGGTGGCACAAACCGCCTGCAGCAGAAACGCTGTACGGAGCGTAGGACGCACCCACAAAGGGTTGCATGGTGCCTTGGAGTCATGGTCGGAATCATGGTGATGTCTTCAAGTTACCTCCCGGCGTAGGCAAGGTATGCGGGCATGTTGCGTGCCTCTGAAAGAGGGCGTACGATGGGATTGGGGGTATGCCGTTGCTGTTACATCTGCCCATGGATCCCTGTTGCGTGTGGGAATGGTATGCAAAGCGGATGATCTTCAGGAAAGGGTAGGCAAACAGTGAAGTATGCACGACCGTTCGTGATCTGCGCCGCATTAGTAGCTATCCTGATAGCCGGATTCGCCGTGGTGACACACCGTGCCGCCCACCAGGCGTCAGCAGCCCCGTCAACGCTCTCATTCAGCAACACTGCACTCCTGCGTCCCGATGGCTCCAGCGAGCCAGCGGTGACCATTGGGGGCGACGGCACGATGGTGCTCAGTGGCCTTTCCTGGGAGCTGTTTCAGACAAACGTATGGAAGGGCGCCTTTGGCTCGACGCCCGCGTTCCAGGGTGGCATTGATAGCACGGTTGGAAGCGGCGTGGGCGGAGGCGACGCCGACGTCGACCTGGGCACTACTGGCACCCTGCATGCGACGACGTTGATGTTCTTCTTCAACCCGGTCACCCATTTGAAGCAGCTTGGTGTCTCGGCAATCACATGTCCTCATGCCGATACATCGTACAACTTCGCCAATTGTACGCGGCAAATCATTGATGTCACGCAAGCCGATCGCCAGTGGGTCACCTCTGACGGCCAGACCGTCTACATCGCCTATCATGACTCGGGCAGCAGCACCACCGTGCATGTCCAGCGCTCGAAGGACGATGGCCTCACCTGGCAGCGCGTGGGCGATCCCATCGTCGGCCAGGGCAGCGCCACCGGCGCCGCGACTTTTAACAATGACAATGGTCCGATTGTTGCCGATCCGACCACGCACGCGGTCTTCGATATCTATGCTGCCGGCGAGGCGAGCGTCCAGAAAGGCACCAGCACCGCGTTCAACCATGTCTATGTGTCGCGCAGTACGAACCAGGGCAAGTCCTGGACGACGTCGCTTGTCTACACAGCGCCGAGTGGCACCCATTTGAACAATGTCTTCCCAAGTCTCGCGGTGGACCCGCTTACCGGCAAGCTCTATGCCGTCTGGTCCGATGCGCACACCGTCTCCGTTGCGAGCTCCAATGACCATGGTGTCACCTGGTCGGCGGCGCAGGTGCTGAATGTCTCGCCAGCGAACACGGCCATCTTCCCGTGGGTGGCAGCCTACAATGGCACCGTGGACGTCGTCTACTACGGAACCACTGCCGCCAGCAAGGATGATCCTGGCGCCGTCTGGAACGTGTATATGGCGCAGTCGACGAATGGCAGCAGTTTTACGCAGTCCAAAGTGTCGGCACAGTCCAATCACACCGGGGAGGTCTGCACAGAAGGCACGGCCTGCGCGCCGGGCACCCGCAATTTGCTGGATCTCTTCGAAGTGGCTATCGATCCCCAGAATGGGAAGGCGGCAATCATCTACACCGATGACACGTTGACGCAACAAAGCGACGGCAGCCCACTACCACAGGTTGTGCTGGCCCAGCAGAACTAGTCTCTCGATTGGCCATTGGCCATTGGCCATTGACTACCAAACCATCCTCCAGGAATACGACCCTGGGGGAGCTATCTAGGACGGACGCAGCAAGCAGGGGTGTTAGCTGCGTCCGTCCTGTCGCTCCTGATCGCGGCATCCCGCGGCGCTGGGTGGTCGAGCACACTATCTCCTGGCTCGGCCGCTCACGGCAGCTCAGCGGGACACACGAGCATCTTCCTGGGCGCCGTGAGGCGCTGATCTCTCTTGATCTCTCTCATCAGCATGCGTTTGCTCCTCGTCCGCTTGGCATGAATCGG
>DASVZE010000412.1:0-3481 GCA_036391775.1 Chloroflexota bacterium
GTGACACAGCACGTAAAACAGGTCAACTGCGTTCATAACATAGCCAAATTGCAGAAAAAAGCGCTCAATCCTCGACTCCACAAAGAAGCCGTGCCGCCATTCTATGTCGAGGAGCCGGTATGCATTGGTAAGAGCAATGTCCGTCCGATGTGGAATCTGTCCACGGGTGAACTCGTATGCCTGCTCGAGAAGCAAGGCGAGTCCGATCTGCGACGCCACCTGGGCGCACCGCTCCGCAATCCGATTCTTGCGCAAGACGCGACCGAGCACGGCTGCTCGATACACAGACCAGAACCCAAAGAGCACCAATACCAGGGCAAGGACAACATCACCCGACCGTAGCTGTTCAACTACGGCCGCAAACATGTTGTCCATCGTATCCCCCGGATTTCAATCGCTTAACTATAGCAGGAGGAGAGTAACGGCTTTTGCCGGCGCCTGAGCAGGTTTGGGTTTCGATCAAAATACAGTGCAGACAGAGGGCAATGTGCGGAATATAATGAGGGACGTCAGGCGATGAATATGGAAGTTTGAGGGGAGATCGTAGACACGTCAATGGCTAGAAATGTGGCTTCAGCAGCGTCGAGCTCCCGACCCAACCCGGTCCGGGAGGGCGGTGCCATGATCAAGATCGAAGTGACCCCTGCGCTCAAGGACGCCCTCGAACACGCTTCGACCAGCGGAACTGCTCAAGTTGCGCTCTATAAGGACAAGCCCGTGGTCATACTGAGCTACGACGAGTATGAGCGCCTCACGCACGAAGTCGACGACTGACGTTTTCTGATTACGTTGCCGGCTCGATCAAGCCGTACGTTCCATCATCGCGCCGATACAGCACGTTCAGCTGCTCGCTCCGGGCATTGAGAAACACATAGAACCCGCGCTGCTGAGTTTCCAGGTTCTCTATGGCTTCGTCCTCGAACTGGGGTTCGAGAACAATTTTCTCGATACGAAGCTCAGGTTCTCGTTCTTCAGCCGCCCGGGGCTCCTGTCCCTCAGGCCATGATTCGAGCGGCCGGGTGGCATGATGAGACTTCATCCGCTCCTTCGTGCGATTGAGCTGGCGGTATAACTTGTCCACTGCCTGATCTACGGCGGAGTACATCTCGCTATTGCACGTCGTCACGCGGATCGTCTTGCCCGCTACGTGGGTCGTCGCTTCCACGTGATTCTGGTGCTCCGCTTCGCGTGTGCTTTCCTTCCACAGCTCAACCTCGATCTCACTTAACCTGTCCAGATACCGATCGAGCTTGCTCATCTTGGTGACGACCTGATCATGCAGGGCGGAAGGAATACTCATGTTCTTTCCCTTCACGCGCACGCGCAGGCCGTCGTGTGAACCGGCCGTCCTCTTCATGGTGGGGCCTCCGAATTAGGTGATGCGCATGTTCGCCGAAATTCCAGCTCCTTTCGACAAACAAAAAGACCTTCTGAACTGACTCAGAAGGCTTCGGCAGGGCCGGTTCTTCGTGAACATGGGATTCACCGTCAGTCTACGACCGATACCCGCGCCCTGTCAACTCATTACGTCGGCGCGCTCGTCGTTGCCCTGAAGGACCGGCCGCTGCTTGTTTCCATCCGCTGCACCCACGATACTGCGCTCTTCAAGTTGGTCCATCAAGCGCGCCGCTCGCGCATACCCCACTTTCAGCCGTCTTTGTAACAAGGAGACTGACGCGTGCTGGTACTCCCGCACCACGCGGGTCGCCTCGTCCAGAAGCTCGTCTCCCGCGTCTGCCGCGGCCTTTTCGGCTGCTACAAACTCTTCGGGCGGCACTACCGGTACCTGGCCGCCCGCGGGCTGAGCTCTCCAGAACTCGGCCAGTCGCTCAATTTCCGGATCCGAGAGGAAAGCACCCTGCAAACGAATCGGTTTTGGAGCGTCGGGAGGCTGGTACAACATGTCTCCGCGTCCAAGGAGCTTTTCTGCCCCCACGGTATCGAGAATCGTCCGCGAGTCAACTTGCGAGGTCATGGCGAACGCGATGCGGGCAGGAAAGTTCGCCTTGATAAGGCCGGTGACAACGTCAACCGACGGTCTTTGCGTCGCGATGATGAGGTGAATACCGGCTGCTCGAGCAAGCTGAGCCAGCCGACAGATGGCATCCTCTACATCCTCCGGAGCTACCATCATGAGATCTGCCAGCTCATCTACGATCAGCACGATATAGGGCAGCTTTGCAACGCCGGCGGCGCCCATTTTTTCGTTATACCGGGTGATATTGCGGACGGAGTTATTGGCAAACAATTTGTACCTGCGCTCCATCTCTCGCAAAGCCCATTGAAGGACGCCCACGACTTTCTCCATCTCCGTTACGACCGTGCTCAGGAGATGGGGTATGCCGTTGTAAACCGTTAGCTCGACCATTTTGGGGTCGATCATCAAGAGTCGGACGTCTTCCGGCCGGTTGTGATAGAGCAGGCAGCTGATGATGGCATTCACGCAGGCACTCTTACCCGAACCGGTTGCTCCGGCGATCAACAGGTGAGGCATCTTCGCCAGATCAATCACCCAGGGCTTGCCGGCTACATCTTTGCCCAGAGCTACTTTCAGGGGCACTTCTGCCTGGGTGTATGCGTCGCTCTCAAGTAACTCGCGAAGCGAGACGATGGTGGTCGATGTGTTCGGTATTTCAATGCCGACAACGGGTTTTCCCGGCACTGGAGCCTGTATTCTGATGGTCGGTGCGGCGAGGGCGAGCGCTAGATCGTTCTGCAGCTCTGTAATGCGGCGTACCTTTACTCCTCGCTCCGGCTGAATATCGAATTGAGTCACGACCGGACCGCAGTGGTGTCCGACTACGCGTGCAGCCACATTAAAACTGGCGAGCGTTTCCTGGATGCGTTCCGCCTTGTGCTCCAGGTCAAGTGGCACGGAAGGTGCCTTCGGAGCGTTAAGGAATATGTCGATTGGAGGGCCTTCCGCCGAAACGGTGCCGGAAGACTTTTCAGTCGTTGTGCGGGCCACCAGGCGGTTGTCCGCTCCCACTCTCGGTTTCTTGACCGCGTCCATTCGGCCGGCCGCTTCGACGCCGGCGGACGCTTGCCCGTCCTCGTCGTACTGCTCTATCAATGCCCAGGGAGAAGGCTCGATCTGGACGGCGTGCAACGTTTCCCTGGTCGACAGGTGGCGTTGCTTCTCTCTGGATCGCGCGACTAGCCGGAGGATCCATCCAGCCAGTGGGACATTGAGCAGGAAGGTAAAAGCCACTGTTGTGATGACCAGCAGGAGTACCGAGCCTGCGATGATTCCGTCAAACGGTTGTGGCAGCGGATAGTGTTCTCCAAAGCCGAGCGCTCCGCTGATCAATCTCCACGTCAGACAAAATGCCGGCACGATGAACAGGAGGGCACCAACATACTGACGTGCTCGCCGGACGGACAGCGACCGGGCGTGAGGTCCCCAGCGGTGGACGGTACGAGACGCCGCTGCGGCCAGCAGGAGGACGGCGCACCAGATCAGTCCCAACAACTCTGGACG
>DASVZE010000413.1:0-5037 GCA_036391775.1 Chloroflexota bacterium
GCAAATACCGGCGATTCTGGACACGAAATCACCGTGCGGTATGACCTTCTCCACGAAGATCAGCGCCGAAAGCGCGGCCATGGCGGCCAGATTCATCAGGCCCGTAAGAAGCAGGATGACCATCAGAACCCAACAGCACCCCAGGCAATATGCGCCGTGCCGCATGCCCATGCTGACGGCGCCGGTTGCTCCGTCGCGCCAGTATGTCATCATCACGCCCAGTGGGGAGCGGCAATGCCGCAGACAGATGCCTTTGATCGGCGACCACTGGTAGAGCCCGGCGGCGATCAGCACAATTCCTGGGACGAGACCGGCGGTCGATGCCAGGCCCGAGCCGTTCATCCCGGCCTCCGGGATCGCGAGCGAGACGGCATATGCAATCAGGCCGCTTCCGATCCAGACGATCAGATAGCCCGCCACAAACAGCGCCGTCGATGTCGACGGCATGCCGGATTCCACACGTTTCCGCCTGAGCGCGTCGAACAGCGATACCACGGGCGATACCGCGGGGAACATCATGGCTACCATCATGGCCGCCCAGATCGGGAGAAAGACGAGCAGCGTCACAGGCGTCGGCTGCATTCCGGTCATGCTTCCCGACGACATACTGCCGGCCTCGTGGACGGTCACGGCCCAACCCACGGCCGCGAGCGCAATCAGGACTGTCCAGACACTTATCCGCCGGTTCGCTATGATATTGACCGATCTCTCCACGGGAACTCCTCCCAGAGTTATAGAGCGCCGCCTATCGCCGCACGTGCCGGACGTCTAAAGCCGGCGGGACCTGGCCGCCGATAAAGTCTTTATGCTCGCCAGTGGAACGGTGCGTAGTGTCCGTTGTTATTGCCGCTGGTGTCGTCCCAGTCAAGTCCGAAAGCGTGAAGGTGGCTGCGCTCGGCGCGGGCCAGCGCGAGTCGAGTGTTAACGGGGTGCGGCACATTGTCCAGGTACATCGGCTCATCCGGGCTTGCCCCACCGGGCACACCCACGGCGGCCTGATCCAGAACGTCCGGGATACTGATCGAGCGATGCATCCCATTCATCTCGAAGTGGATGGGCCGTGACTCCACTCCCTTAAAGGCCCCAATCAGCGGACTGAGGGCAGCCATCGGTCCGCCCCCCTGCCCGCTCATGATGGCGGCCAGCGCGTGCGACTGCTCGGTACTGGCATTCGCATCGGTCACCATGCCGACTGTCCAGTCGCCGTTGGCCATGGCGCCCGGTGTATAGGCCAGGACGGCAGCGTTCAAGCCATCGAGCTGGACATCACCGTATTTTCCGCGCTCGACGTGGAAGACGAGCGCTACGGTGCATGATCCTTTGGTTGGCTTAGCCGTCAGGTTGCTGCTGATGCATGGACAGAGATAGTCGCAGCTGCATGTCTCGAAGTACTCTCCCTGCACTTCCCACGATATTTCAGCCAAGGTTCCCCTTCCTTTCCGTACAGAGGCGAACTGCCGACCGGTACATGGTGAACGTACAGCCCCACAAGGACCCTGTCAAGGGACAGTGCTCGCTGGAAGTACCGGCCGGGTCCATGCGATGATTGGCTCACCCACCTTACATAACGTCAAAAGCATTCTGAACGTCCGGTAGGATCCATGCAACCTCTCATCACAGCAGAAAACCCTCTCTCGTCTCTCCCTGAGCCCGCCAGCCGTAAGAACAATCGAGCCGGTCTCGGAGGTGTGATCCTGGCCGTCGTGGCAAAAGGCGCCAAGGCGGTGAGCATGGTCAAGGTGGCGCTGGTCGGCGCGTCCTTTGGCCTCTACTCTGTACTCTTTTCCTGGCAATTCGCGCTCATCATCCTGATCTCGCTGTTCGTTCACGAGAATGGCCACATCTGGGCCATGAAACGGTGCGGCATGAAGACCAGGGGCATCTACTTCATTCCGTTCCTGGGTGGCGCGGCAGTGGCGGATGAGGCATTTCCCAGCCGCAGCGATGAGGCGTTCGTCGCCATTATGGGTCCGGTATGGGGGCTGGCGCTCGCCGTGGCCGTGGCTGTGCTCTATGTAATTACAGGCGATTCTCTGTGGGCCGCTGCCGCGGGCTGGATGGCATTCATCAATCTCTTCAATCTTTTCCCCGTTAATCCGCTGGATGGTGGCCGGATCGTGAAATCGGCCGCCTTCTCACTGGGCTCGTGGCTTGGCATTGCAGTGATGGTCGCCGGCTTCCTGGGCGCGATCGTCTTCTCCATCATCTTTGGATACGCATTGCTGGTTTTCATTCTCTTTATTGGAGTGGCGGAGTTTTTCGGCGAGGTGAGGGCGCGGCTGCGCGGCCTCAATCAGCGGCCGCCCATGCGGAAGCCCGAAGTCGCGGCCACGCTCGGCTGCTACCTGGCTCTGGGCGCGGCGCTTCTCTGGCTCATGACCCTGATGCAGGGCGAGCCCGGCGCGGGACTCGCGTTGCAAATGCTGCATTCATAGCCGAAGAGGGGGCAGAGCTACACCAGGAACCCCCTTTCTAGACACTTTCTTGCTCATTGACCTCGAGAAACTCCCGTAATAGTGCAGGTATGGCATAGGCGTACTTCAACCGCATTTCTCCGGTCAGGCGCGACACGATGTGGTACCAGGGAAGGACGCTGTAGAGCATCCACAGTCGCTGTGCCAGCTCGAAAGCCGCATCCAGCTGTTCTCCTGGCACGAATTCCGTCCACGGCTCACGGTACGCCCGCCAGAGGGGCTCGAGGGGCGCTCCTTCTTCCCAGCCGAGCGTGGTCTCCACGCTGATCATCGCGGTACGTAGAGAAAAGAAGGGGTGCGTGATTCCGCAGTCGCTCCAGTCGAGGAAGCGATAGCGGCCGTCCAGCACGAAGATGTTGCCGTCGTGCAGATCTCCGTGGTTCAAGGATTCGGGAACACCACAATCCGCCAGAGCCCGGCACCATTCTGCGATCCGCGGAAGATAGCTTGTCAACATGACGAGCTCTTCTTCCGTCAAACCGTCCGGCTCGCCGATGTGAAGAACCGCGCGATCACGGAGGATGCAGCCGGTCAAATATGGAATTTGCCGCAGACCTCGATCATGTACACCGAGCCTGCGCAATTCCTCCGATCGCGATACCAGATCGATCTGCAAAGCGGCATAGACGGGCAACAGTTCATCCCAATGACGGATCGTGCCCTCCTCTCGTACCAGCTCGCGGAGGCGCTGCCGGCCATCGGGCAGGATCATCCATCTTCGCTCCGCGTCTGCCGCCAGCACGGGAAGAGTGCACTCGGGATGCCACCGTGCCAGATCCCGTGTGAGCGGCACTTCGTAGCCCAGTGCCCGCATGGGAGCTTTGAAGAAGACCTCACCGCCAGTCACCGGGACCCGCAGCACTGTCGACCACGGCCGGATGTGCGTCTGTTCGATGGGGCCCGTTATCTCGGTTGCCAGCCGTCCCAGTTGCTCGTTGATCCAGGCGCTGACGTCGGCCATCCAGCCCGGCTGCAGCCATGGCTGCTCGGCATCCAGATTCGCTGCCCTCATCCGGTTAAAGGTAAATCACAGCAAAACGTTGCATCCTTGCTCCACCTGTCGTGGAATACTACTGTATGCGCCTTGCCCTTCTGGCCGATACCCACGGCAACTTGATTGCGCTCGACGCTGTGCTGGAAGAGATCCAGGACGAGAACATCGAGCGCATCATTTGCCTGGGCGATGTCGCCGGACTCGGACCCCAGCCGCGGGAGGTGATCGACCGGCTGCGCCGTCTGGGATGCCCGGTCGTCATGGGCAACGCCGACGAATTCCTGTTGGATCCCTCCCAGGTCGAACTCGAGCGACATCCGGACGCCGACGAGCGTCTGCGCGCCATGCACGACGCGGAACGCTGGTGCGCCGCTCAGCTGACCGACGCCGACCGAGACTACATCCGATCGTTTCAGCCGGTTGTCGAGATACGGATGGATGAAGGGCAGCGCCTGCTCTGTTACCACGGCTCGCCGCGATCGGCGTGGGAGCAGATTCATAGTGGTACCAGCCAGCAGGAGATGATCGAGATGCTGGGTGAGGACCGCCCCGAGATGATGGCCGGGGGACATACCCATGACCAGTTCTTTCGCCGGTTGCAAAACACCATTGTTCTCAATCCCGGCAGTGTCGGCCTGGCGTATGAAGAGCTGCCGGACGGCAGCGATCGCAACCCTCCCTGGGCCGAATATGCGGTTATCGTGCAGGAGAGCGGCCGGATTCGCGTCGACCTCCGCCGCGTGCCCCTCGATCTAGCTGCGATCCGGCAGGCACTGCTTGAGTGCGGTATGCCGCATGCGGAGCGCTGGGCAGCGGACTGGCGGTAGGGCGTCGCTTAACCGGTCGGTACCGCCCCTACCCGCTCAGACGCGGTACCCAGCTCATCTCTGCTACCCCGCCATGATGCCACCGGGAGATAGGCACGCGCTCGGATGGCCAACATGATGCCGAGTCCCGTCACGATCAGTCCATTGACCGGATGCAATGCAGCGATCCAGCGGGTCGATCCGGAATCACCGAAGCCGGCGAGTAGAAGCTGGACGATCATGAAAAAAAACAGGGCGCCGCTGAGTCTCAGTAGCAGACCGGGCAGCCGGGCAGCGAAAGCGGTGAGCAGAACCAGCAGAGAGATCAGAGCCAGAAGGGTGCCGAACGCCGCATGGGCGTTCCACGCGTCCGCCCGTCCCGAGGCTGCTGCGAGGTGGTAAGAGAAGGCGCCGTGGCCCGCCAGATAGAACTGCACCGGGATGCCGATAAGGAACAACCAGGCCAGAACCGACCAGATCGAACGAAAGACACGAGTCATGCGCAAATCCTCCATGGATGATGGCCGTTTCTCCTACTCTGCTCTCGTCGCTTCCGAGATACGTCATCCATCCGGCTTAGTCGGCGCTCAGACTAAAGTCTGATTTTGTGCACATCCAATTCGACACCCATTGACGGCTTGCTTCCATCCCCACTATGCTTTAGGGCAATCCGCTCGCGGTCTTTTCTTTCGATCCAACGCATATGCCGAGGGACTGCGTTTCCGCCGCGCTCGTGGGCCGGTGGAGCAACGTCCCACCCGTG
>DASVZE010000414.1:0-4380 GCA_036391775.1 Chloroflexota bacterium
AAAGCGACGTCCTTACCTGGTTCTTGATGGGTATCGCGGCCTCCGGGAAGCGCTTGGCCCCACCTCGACTCAGCAGTTGCTCTCCGGCTTGACCAGCCAGATGCCGTTTTATGATGCCTCAGTCATCGTCACCGCGGAATCTGATCCTCACGATCCGGAGAACTTCGCCGAAGTAACCTCCGCAGACACGTTGATCGCGTTGTTCCACACACATCTAGAAGCGCGAACCATACGCACGCTGGAGGTCATGAAGGTACGCGGAAAATCGTATTTGCGTGGACTTCATGGTTTCGACATCACCAGTGACGGCATCGTCGTCTATCCCAGATTGTCGGCCTGCCTCCCCGCGACGGCGCCCGCTCCCACCGCACGCCGGTACTCCTTTGATCTGCCCGAGTTCGACGCGATGCTTGGAGGCGGATTACCTGAGTTCTCGTCGACGATGATCATGGGAGATACCGGGACCGGCAAGTCCACTCTGGCGTTGCAATACATCATGGCCGGTGCCGAGCAGGGCGAACGAGGTCTGATTCTCGCTCTGCATGATGAGCGTGTGGACGTGCTCCAGAAAGCCGCAGACTTGCAGATTGATCTGGCAACACACGTCGAGAGCGGCCGGGTCGAGATTCTCGAAATTACGCCTGTGGAGATTGATCCATATGCCCTTGCCTGGCGGATTCGGGAGGTAGTCGAGCGACACCGGCCGCAACGGTTCGTCATCGACAGTGTGTCGGACCTGGAGGCAGCACCTGGAGTGCAACAGTCGCCACGTGACTATCTCTTTGCCCTGAATCTCTACTTGCGCCGCGCTGGAGTGACGACCGTGATGACCTACGAGTCCGGGTCAATGAATCAGTTTGATACCCCGGGTCAAAGCTTGGTCCGCATGCCCTCGGCCCAGAACCGCATTCTTTTGCAGCGAGTCATCCGTGGCGATCGCTTCTACCGTACCTGCTCTGTTGTTCATATGCAGCGGAGCGACCATGATACGCGCATACGTGAGTTCGTGATCGGGCCTGGCGGCATGACGTTCCGTCAGTTAGATGACGAGGGCGAGGATATAGCGGCTGAAATTGCATGAGATCGGTGATCGGGAAGAGCGAGTTTGCGTGTCCTTCATCAGCGTGGCCCATTTCATGCGGGCAGGGCGGCGGGGAGGACTGAGTGGGACAGGATAGACATATTGTCGTTGTCGTCGACGACGAGACAGACTTGCTTGAGCTTATCTGCCAGATACTGGAGGAGGAAGGGTATGCCGTCCGACGTTTATCGGATCCGCGTAGCGCTCTGACTCTTCCTCCGGTACCTCAGCCTGCCCTGTTTCTGGTGGACTTGATGCTGCCCGGTATGACGGGTATCGATCTTGCGGCCAAGCTGCGCGAGTACGGCTTCGCCAACGTACCGCTTATCGCCATGTCGGCATCAAATTCAATGCTGCAGCGGGCAAAGCAGTCAGGCCTCTTTCGGGCTCTGCTTCCCAAACCGTTTGACCTCTCGGTTCTGCTGGATCAGATCGGCCAGTACGCGTAGCGTACCCGCGCCGGCCATCTGATCAGAGTGTGGCCCCCGGCCGTTGCGCACAACACTCCAGTGTGGTGAGGACCCGGAAAGCCCTCTCCGCGGTACGCCAGGGCCTCATGAGTCACGTCAAATGCCAGACGGTTCACGTCGAAGGAGCAGGATTACCCACACAATCAAGCCACCGCCAGGAATGTAGCATCACATGCCGGCACCGAACGCAGATCAGCCAGTGTAGCTTGACGTGCCGCCGTCCGGCACTCTGCGTCTGACGTCGATATTCCGTGAATCGTCCCCCGCAGTTGGGACAAACAACATCCACTTCGTCCACCGCCACATTGTCTTGACATTTCTTGATTCAAGTAAGGCAAGATGCGGGCCAGGGATATTGACGATTCTGAACTGCTCCTGTAGCGTGGTACACGGCGAAAGGACACATGCATGACACGTATCGCGATCGTGAACGATGACACCGTCTTCCTGGACATGATGGGGGCAGTGCTCAGAGATCGCGGCTGGGAAACGATGGAATTGCGTGAAGGCCATACGGCCTTTGCAGCGCTGAAAGACGATCTACCCGATCTGATCATTCTCGATATCCGGCTGGAGGAGCCGGAGACCGGATGGACGCTTCTGGAACTATTGACCCTGGAGCGGCGGACACGCTCAATTCCGGTTATTGTGTGCTCGGCGGCGCTCCTTGATCTTCGGGCACACGAAGACATGTTGCGGCGCTACGGCATCAGAGTCTTGCCCAAGCCCTTCGACATCGATACCCTATACCAATGTGTCGATGAATCACTGCTCAGGGCTTGACTGAGATCGGCTCCGATTGCCGCTACTTCTTTATTGCTGTCTGAGCAAGGTCATTCCTGCTCTGAGTCAGCAATGCATCGGCCACCGGTTGAAGATATGCAGCTTCAGCCGCCCTCTCCCACATATTTACAAGGCTGGGCTGGACCAGCGCCTCCGCAATCGCACGCCCGTCCATGCCCGACGGCTTGACGCCCATATCGGTGAGCACAGTGGGAGCAACATCCTCCAACTGAACGGCTTTCTGACTCACGATCCCGGGTCTGATGCCGGGTCCTGCCAGGATCAGAGGAACGTGTTGCGACTCCCAGGTATCGCCGCCATGATCGGCTTTCCATCCCGACGTGGGATCGCTGAAAGTTGCGCCCTCGCGGCCAAATACCACCACCGAGGGCTGGTGGCCGTTCAGGAGCGCATTAAGTAAGTATGTGTCGGCTGTCTTCATGGCAGCACTCAGCCCCTGGGAGCTAACCGGAAGGTACTCTACCTGGTCGCCGGACTGCGTCAGGTAGAAAACCGAGCTGATGCCCGGATTATGCGTGTTTGCGATGGCAGCAGCGACCGTCTCAGCCTTCGACCTATCGGCCAGCCACACATAGTCCGCGGAACTCGACGCGATATCGGGCGCCGTGGTCCCGGCCTGCGACACTGCGTTCTCGATCAAACTGGCCGGAACAAAGCGGGTAATCGGCATCATTCCGTGATCGGCGGTAATAACAAATAGTGTTTGATCGAGAATCCCGGCTTTGCGGTAGGCATCCTCGATTTTTCCCAGGTCTGCATCGAAACCCTTCATATCAGTAATGACCTTGGCTCGATTGAGATTGCCGCCGTCAACGTGCCCCAGCGGCCAGTCAAACTCCGGGTAGTTGATGAGCAGCATTCGCGGATGCATCTTTGAGACGGCGGACAGAGCGAGCGAAGTTGTCAAATGATCCTCGACGCCGTCCTTGGTGTGAATGGTCGGGCCGATCAATCCTGGTGCATTGAGCACACTGGCCGGCGGCACATGGCCAGGCACAGCCACCGGTACGTAGCGTCCGCCGGCATCTCCCTGGTAATAGAGAATGGCGTCGGCAGCGGGGCCGCCCAGTGGGGCGGCGGCATAGTACTTGTGGCCGGAAAGAGCAACAACTCTGGCGGCCGGATACTGCTTCTTGTAGAGGCCGGCGAGAGTGGGCGCCTGACTATCCTGGATGATCTGTTCCAGCGAGCCCATTTGATCCGGTGAGAACAGGCTATAGCGGTCGTTGTCGCTCACCCAGTCGAAGCCCAGGATGCCATCGTGGGAGGGACGGGAGCCGGTTGCAATTGTTGCGTGCCCGGCAGGCGTTTCGGCTTCGAGAATACCGTCGATAGCGCTGGTGAACTGGGCGCCACGCGCCCGAAGCGCATCGACATGGGGAAGTGAGGTCACGCCAAAATAGTCTGGCCGGGCTCCATCGAGCACCATCAGTACCAGGTATTTTGGCGCCCGGGGACGAACGGGACTAAGAGACGCCTGATGAGCGCCCGATTGAGACGTCTGCGCTGCGTTCACGACGCCGATTGCGACCAATGTCGCGATCGCAAGATATGCCAGCACCACAGCAGCCGCAGTGCGCCCAGTCTTGACGGATCCCCGGAAAGATCGCGCGCGTCGACCACGTGTATGACTGGCAGGGAGAACCGGCTCGTCTCCGTGCTTTACCCGCAAAGGCTACAGTCCCAATAGGTCAAGTATCGTGAAAGACTGGTCGAGCGCCCGCACCACGTTCTCGCGCAGCAACGGTCCTCTCAATGCAGGATAGCCCAAAAGCGCGCGGCGAAGATCCTGCTCCATCGACTCCAGGGCAACCTCTGCCTGATCGGTCTGATCCGTATGACCGGCAGTCTTGCGCGTCTCCCAGAGAGCCCGCTGTAGCTCGGAGTGAATATTCTTGAGCACTCGAGCAGTGCGCAGTACTGCAATCTCATCGGCGGCACGGGTATCAAGCGTCTCGGCAACCTTGAGGCAGCGTGAGCCGATCCGGGATGTCTGAATCATCACTTACTCGCTTGGCCTTGTTT
>DASVZE010000415.1:0-2288 GCA_036391775.1 Chloroflexota bacterium
CCAACTGACGTCGACAACTTCCTTGTCCACACTGAACAAGTATTCCTGTGCAAGCGCGCTGGCGGGCAACGCCAACGCCACGAGGAGCGTGACAAACAATGCAAGCAGCCTTCGAGACATGAGGCCTCCGGCGATTTACGATTTACCCCCTCCGCTTCGCTTCGGGGGCCTTCGGCGATTTACGATTTACGATTGTCTCTAGACCGTTAAAGCTTTCCCCGCGAAACACCAATAACGAATCACGACTTACGAATAATGGCTTCTCACCACTTTGGTTCTTCGGTCATCTGGTAGGTGGTGCCGCAATAGGGACAGACGACCATGGGAGCCCCGGCGACCATCTTGATATTCTCGGGTTTGAGAGCGCCGCCGCAGTTCTTGCAGGTGACCTGCGAGATCTTTGTATCGCCGGGCAGATCAACCTTCATGGTGACCTGTTGGGTGACCTCGGTCTTGCCTGCACGAGCGCCCGCATAGACCAGCCCCGCGCCGCCCGCCAGGAACAGCACCCCGACGAAGCCGAAGCCAAGGCCGAACGACAACCAGCTGGAACTGCCGCTGGTAGAAGTGCTTCCGATGATGTTCAACAGGCCATAGCCTAGCAGACATAATCCAATCAGGAACAGGATGCCCGCGCCGACATAGAGGAGTGGTTTTCCAGACATGAATCAGGGTCTCCCGGGAATATATACGTGGAGTGTAGCATTTTCGTTGGTGACCGACAACTGACGTTCGTCCTAATAATCCGCCCACCTGTGTCCAGTTTCACCCCCACCCATACCGCTAAAGCGTCATGAACGGAATCGTTCCGCGAAACAATGAGGAACAATTCCGGGGCAAGCCGTTCCTAAAGGGGCTCCGCGACCTCGTTCAGAGCGCCGAGCACAGAGATCAGCGCGGGGTAGTCGTCGCGGAGCAGGGTGATGATCTCCTGCGTGGCACGCTCGAGCCACGGATTGCCATCCGTGCCCCGCGCACGTGCGGCTTGCTGCAAATGTGCCGCCAGCACCTCGCCGATCGGGACATCGGTGGCGCGCAGGATGTGCCGGAAGTAGCCGAAGCGGCCCGCCGCGGTGAAATCGACCAGATCCGTGTCGTCGCAGGAGCAGATCAGGTCGAGGCTGAGCGGCGGTCGGGGAGGAAGCATATGGTAAATCCTGCCGTTGTTGCGGTAGCCGACCACGAGCACGGAAAGCTCGACCGGTACGATGCGCCGCTCGCGATTGTCGCGGAAGACCTCGGGGCTGACGTGGTCGGCGGTGACGAGCTGGCGCACGAGGCCGTCGTCCTCGATGCGGATGTCGTAAATCAGCCCGTAGACCTCATAGCCGTCTGCTAGCGGCGCGCTGACCAACGCACCGAAGGAAGGGGCCTCCATCTGGTTAACCCGGCAGCCTGCAGTGAAACCGGTTGTGCCGGCGCGGAGTAGACGTCCGATCTCGATCTGGGTCATGCTGCCTCCATGCGATAACGCTAGCGGAACCACGGAGAAATCCGCGTCCGCGTTGGTGATGATGGTGTGCCGTTTAGATCGACCTTCGACCTACATGATCCTTGGCGGTCTGCTTTGGCGATTTTTCGCCGATGGGCGCACCGTGCCGCCGCAACTCCATGTTGAGCATCTGCTCGACCTGGGTCTTCTCGTCCAGGCGAACGACCGCTGTCTCATGCGCACGGTGTAGCAGGTAAGGATAAGGCTTGTAGCCCATTATCTCACACTGCTCCACAAGGACCGCATGTAGCAAATCCAACTTGACCGGATCATCAGCGACCCATTGCGGGATCTCGACACGCACCAGCCATGGATGGCCCGTGGTGCCGACGTTGAGATAGAAGAAGTGCAGCGTCAGGACGCCGGTGTAAACGTTCTGCGAGCTGGACTGCAACTTGAAGACAGCGGAGCGATGACCGGGGAAGATCCACGGCTGATCCTGTCCACTGAAGAGCAAGGCGTCATCGACACCACGGAACGGATGATAAGTCCGCATGAATTGACGATCGGCAAGCTGCTCGGGGGACATCTTTGCCAGCTCCAGCAGGCGGACAACCAAATCTGCGCGGGGCTTGTCAACATATCCGGCCGTCACCGCGCCGCGTGATTGCAGGCGCGACAGAACCCCCTTGTATTTCTCGCGGAACATGGCGAGCTCGCGGGTCTCTTCACCGGAGGCACTCCACAACTCGAGCGGTCCGTCTGTGAATGTCAAGACATTGCCGGGAAGTCCGTTCGAGAGCTGGTCGAGTGTCTCGCGCTCGCGGAGATCGCGGCGCAATGAGACGGAATCTTC
>DASVZE010000416.1:0-3854 GCA_036391775.1 Chloroflexota bacterium
GCTGTCGCACTGGCGGCGACTCTTCTGGCCGCCGCAGAGACCGGCCGGCTGATGGTTGGACCAGCGGTTGGAGGCTTTGTCTACTCCGTGGCCGCGGCCGTGGTGATCGGTAGCCTGGCCGGACTCGTCCTGTCCGTTGGAACCCGGCTGCTCGACGATGAATTGGTGGAAACCGCGCTTTCCGGCGTCCTGGCGTACGGGAGCTATATGGCGGCCGACTCCCTGGGAGCGTCGGGCATCATCGCCACGGCATTCGCCGGACTGGTCTTCGGCACCGTGGGCCGGCGCTTCGGCCTTTCAGAGCAAACAAGGCTCTTCCTCGACGGTTTCTGGCGCTTCGCGGCCTTTCTGGCCAATGCCGTCCTCTTCATCCTGATCGGCCTCGAGATCCGTTTGCCCGTGCTTCAGCATCAGATTCAATGGGTACTCCCCGCAATCGTGGTCGTGGTGCTGGCGCGCGCCCTGATGGTGTACACGCTGACTCTGATGATGCACCGAGTGAGCACAGCGGATGGTCATGTGATGGTGTGGTCCGGACTGCGCGGCGGCGTGGCGATTGCGGTGGCGCTGAGCCTGCCGGCCACCATACCGGGCCACAACCTGATCCTCGCCCTCACCTTTGGCGTGGTGCTCTTCACCACTCTGGTTCAGGGCCTCACCATCGAGCCGCTTGCCCGCCGGCTGGGATTGGTGACGGATCAGACTACCGATGTAGCCGATGCACAGGCGTAGCCCGCTCTTGAGGTCCTGATCGCTCTCCCGTTACTTTGCTCACGGTTGCGAACACTGGTATCGGCCCCGCAGATTGTTGGCGCGAACCCGTATGATGTCGAACAGAGCCGGGAGCAGATGCCGGCGCCACTTTACAGTTGACCCTGCTCGATAGACGACGGTCACCGGCATTTCCTTAATCCGGTCGTGAAACCTTCGTGCCAGGAACAGAACCTCAATGTCGAAGGCAAAAGACGAGACCGTTAGGCGAGGAAAGATGACCAGGGCAGCAGAACGGGTGAACCCTTTGAACCCGCATTGTGTGTCACGGATCGACGGGAGGGTGACCAGGCGACGCACCAGCTGAAAGAGAGCACCAGCCGTTACCCGACTGAGACTCCTCTCACTTCGCATGTAGTCCTTGAGCGACCTCGTCCCGACGACCACATCGTATCCACCCTCCAGATATGTCAGAGCTTGGGTCACGTACTCTGGGGCAACGTTGAGATCGGCGTCCACATAGAACACATACGCTCCACGACTCAGCAAGACACCGATCTTGACGGCGAATCCCTTTCCTCTATTCGGTTCGAGACGGTGTAGTCGCACTTGTGGCCTGCGTCGTGCCAGGTCGAGAACCAGTGCGGACGTCTGATCTGTACTGCCGTCGTCGATCACAATAATTTCAGATGCATAGGGCTTCGTTGCGCAGAAGTCGAGCCAGGCTTGCAGTGTCACGGCCAGACGCCCCTGTTCGTTATACGCGGGAATGACGATGGACACGACAACATCCTGTTTTGACGATTGCTGCGCTTCCTTCATTGACTCCGTACCCAAAGGTCGATGCATTACTTACGACGGATCACATTAAAGACCGCGCGAAGAGCAAACACTTTAATTCCCTGCTACTTGCCGAAGCCATAAAGGCTAATCCGGTCGATCGACATGTGGATTGTGACGCGATGCTCCTTGCTGAACTGCTCGCGCACCTGACGCTCAGCTATGTCCATCCCGTGATAGCGCGCTGACAAATGTTTGATATCCGCCTGTGCCACCTCTTGATCGTCAATCAGCTGCGCAATGCCGCGAATGGTGACATAGCGATAGCCGTCTTCAACGCACAGGGAACACCGAGCATCACGTCGGAGATTCCGGTCCTTGAGACGTCCTCGTCTGGTATTCATCAGGATCACTTCTTCCTGGAGCTCGTACCAGATGGCAGAAAGTTGCGGGGCGCCATCGGGATTGACAGTTGCAAGGACCGCAATCCGCGGCTCTTCAAGGAAGCGTCGGACTTCATCGTCAAGGTGTACTCGCGTCGTCACAATAGTCGCCTCCGACGGCTCGCGGATGAGGGACGTAATCCCGCATTTTCATCATGGGGCAAGGCGCGCGATGCGTCCCGGACTATCTCATTGACAATTCTACTATTTGGACGTATTGACAGGCTCCGTCCGGTCTGATAGCGTAGCCCTGTCCGGTTGGCGAACGGCCGTCGGTACGGCGGCATGAGGACCGGCGGTGATCCCGGGACCACACCTCTCCGCAAGTCGGCGTGGCTCAAACATCCCCACGAGACCACCTTCGGGCCACATGGTGTTTGTCGGAGCATGTCTCAGACTCCGGCTCAGAAGAGAGTCGACCGCCAACCTCTGAATTGGACGTGTCAAGGAAGTCTGAAGTTCTAGAAAGGAGAATAGTCATGGCATACGGAATCGTGCATCACTTTCCCGGAGGCACAAAGGAGCAGTACCAGGCGTCAATTGCCGCCGTGCATCCGGCTGACGGTAGCCTGCCGGACGGCCAGATCTTTCACGCCGCCGGACCCTCGGCCGGAGGCTGGACGATCGTAGCGATCCATGAGTCGCAGGAGAGCTGGGAGCGGTTTCGCGACGGCATCCTGATGCCGAAGATGCAGGCGGGCATCCCGGGAGGGTTCGCCGCCCCACCGCAGGAAACGGCCATCGACATCGATACGCTCGTGATCAATGCACCTAGCAATCAAACTGCAGTCGCGAGGTAACGCAATAGTCTCATCTGCCTCCTCCTCCGAGAGACATCAAGGTCGTTGCCGCAAGGGTGGAGCTCGAACCTTCAATCGGCATTTCAATCAGGAGGAAATCTTCTGCATCCTGGAAGACAGCTTCTAGGAGAACCCCAAGTGACGACGCCCCATAGCCGCCAAATGTACGAAAATGGTACAGGGGCTACGATTCCTTAGGTCGGTTGGTGCAATCCACCGATGGCGTCCCTGATACTCTTCCTTACCGGACATATAGAGAAGGATTATAACCCTTTCCATCAGATTGTCAAGAGGTAGCTATTCTGGTCTGCTGAGTGGGCAGGGACACGATGTCTCGCGCCCCTGCCTCACGATCTCGACTACTGTTCTCCCTACTCGCCAGCCTCCTCTGATCCGTTTCGTCCCCTGAGAGAGTCGAGCAGAAGTCGCAGGTGGTCGCGGATTTTCCGCTCCAGTCTGCTCAGCAGCATTGTGGCTTCCTCGTGTGACTTCGCCCCGTTGTTCATGTGCTGCTTGATCTGATTACAGATACCGAGCTTCTCTTTGATCTCTTCCGTGAGCTGTCCCACAAACGCCACGTCGAACGAACCGCTCTGCTTTTCCGCTGCCACTGCTCTCTGGCGAGCGAGGTGGTACACGAACTCAAGCGCAAGCGTAACATTCTTCTCCTTCGCCTCTCGCGGAAGCACAACGGCCCACTTCTCCTCACCGAGGTCCTGAAACGCTTGGAAGCACATCAGCGCGTTATCAGCTGCGGGGACGACCGCGGTCGCGAACGAGGCACCTCGATTGATCTTCGCCTCTTCCAGCTCACGGTTGACCACCGCACGTGTCAGCCTCGACTTGCCGCGATCCATCGCCTCTAGGACGATGGCCAGGTTCCCTGTGCCTGCAAGCCGACATGTTACGTCTCCGCGCTTGGCAAGTCGCGCCTTGCTCATCAGATGGCTCGGGTGATTGCCCGTGTGTTCAGCGCTGTCTCCAGCGCGTCGAGCGATGTCCCCGATCGCTTCTGCCACGTAAGCCTCATAATCTCTGCCTTCACAGGGGCGCTGATGGATCTCCGACCGCGACCAGATGCACCAGTAAGTACAAGTCCAGCGCGCGCTCATCGTGCCTG
>DASVZE010000417.1:0-1599 GCA_036391775.1 Chloroflexota bacterium
ATATTCTTTCTCTCACCAAAAGGCAAATGACAGACTGCGTTCCTTGAAGCTTCAGAACCGTTGACTATGACCTTCTACACAATAAGAGGCAGAGCAAGCTTGCTTCATGTTCACTCCAGAATTGTTCATCAGGGAACGAGGATGAGCTTGCGATGGGCAAACGCAGCCTGGCGCTCCCAGGCCTCGGCGGCTTTCGCAAGCGGCACCGTTTCTCGTTCGACCGTGCAGCGGCCAGCAGCGGCGTGCGTGAGAATTTTCGTGAGGGCCTGCGCTTTCTGCTCGTGGGTCAGCGCGCTGTTGGTATAGCCAAGAATGGCCTGCAAGCGACTGCGCACGATGGCCGACTCAAAGCGCGCAGTGGGTCCGGCGGCAGAGCCGATGTTGATCAGCCTCCCCTCAGTGGCAAGCGCTCGAACGGCGGCTTCCGCCGGGAGACCCCACACGGGGTCGATGACGAGGTGCAAGGGACCATCACAGGCTGATGCGATACGCCTGCTGATCTCGTCCACGTCGTCGCCAGAGAGGTCGACGACAGCGTCTGCGCCGCGGGAGAGCGCCAGGGTACGACCGTCCTCGCTCCGTGAGGCGGCAATCACACGGCCAGCCCCAAGCAGCCTGGCAGCTTGCACTGCCACCTGTCCGACCGCGCCACTGGCACCAAGGACAAGCACCTGCTCCCCAGGCTGGAGGTGACCACGCCAGGTGAGCGCCATCCACGCGGCAATCGCAGACAATCCGAGCGCCGCGGCAAGGTCGCTATCGATCTGGTCGGGAAGCACAAGCGCTGAGGATTCATCGATAACACAATAAAGCGCCATACTGCCGTCCCCCGGCTTCATACCGGCGTCGCAGGTGAACCACACTCGCTGCCCGGGTGCAAGTACATCTGCCTCCATCACGATGCCGACGCCCTGCGTGCCCGGAATGTAGGGGAGCTGTGGCGCGCCGAAGTAGGACCTGCCAGACGCGCACAGCAAATCTAACGGGCTGATGGGAGCTGCTATGACCCGCACCAGCGCCTGTCCTCTCTCACGGCGAGGAATAGGCCGGAGGAGATATTCAGGCGACACAGCATGTGTGTGGATCACCGCTGCGGGCATCTCGGTATTGAGCATAGTAGTCTCTCCTCAACTGTCAGTGTCGCTGTGCAGGGCTGTTCCCGTATGAACGTTACTCCCGTGGAGATGTTGGCGACGATGGCTCATTCCCCTGTTTCTGTGCTGCGCGCGCCCGCGCCTGGTCGGTATACGTATACGGGTTATCGATCAACTCGACCACGGCCTTTGCGGGATTCATTGCCTCGCTCCAGGCTTGCTCGCCCATTTGCGCCCGTGCGTACTCCACAGTCTTTGCGACGGCCTGCTTGGCTCTGGCGAGATCAACATCGAAGAGACGATGGTCGTACTTGACGACGTTGCCATCGACCATCACCGTATGCACATCTCCGCGCCCCACCTGATACACTATGTGCCCATAGGGATTGAGCAGCGGGAACATCACCGGCGACTGATCATTCTTAATCAGGACCAGATCGGCCTTCTTGCCGGGGGTGATGCTGCCGATGAAGCTGTCCATTCCCAACGCTTGAGCACCGCCGAG
>DASVZE010000418.1:0-2236 GCA_036391775.1 Chloroflexota bacterium
AACACGCAATTGAAATGGCGCGGCATTCACAGGTCCGTATCGTTCTCAATCCCTCGCCGGCGCGGCCTCTAGAGCCTTCGTTCCTGGACGGAGTAGACATCATCGTTGCGAACCGGGATGAAATAGCTACCTTAACTGGACTCGGCTCTCCGGTCGACCCTGCCATCTCGGCCCGCATGCTGATCGATGCGGGCGCCAAAGCCGTGATTGTCACGCTGGGAATGGATGGAGCAGTGGCCGTCACCCGCAATGAGGAGACATTCACCCCTGCGTTTTTGGTGGATTCGATCGACAGCACCGGGGCCGGAGATGCGTTTGTGGGGAACCTCGCGGTAGCTCTAGTCAGAGGGCTGGACCTCGCCGGCGCCATACGTTTTGCTACCGCCGGTGCGGCCCTCTCCGTTACCCGGCCCGGAGCGCAGCCGTCCATGCCGTCGGGGACAGAAACGGAAGAATTTCTTCGGGACGGGAGCGACGTATGATCGCTGCGAACAATATCGTCGCGACCTTTCATAGCAACTGGGCGCTTGTGGTGGTAATCTATTCGGTTTTTATGGCGGTCTGGGGCTTCTTCCTTTACGTGCGTGGGAGTCAGCCCACCGGCGGCTATCTCGGTGCACTTGCGATTGATTTTGGTGTGATAGTGATTCAGGGATTGGTTGGCGTGGCGCTGGTTATTGGAGGACATCGACCACACGATAATCTGCACTTTCTCTACGGCTTTGTGTCGCTCCTGACTCTTCCCGCCGCGTACAGCTATTCCGAAAAGGGGACGACCCGGCGCGACTCGCTTGTGTTCGGGCTTGCCGCGCTCCTGCTTGTGGGATTAGCGATTCGCGGCATGATGACGGGCAGCGGATAGCTGAGTTACCGCGTCCCGGCAAGGGCAGCTCGCGCGAACGCTCCTTCGGGTGCTTTGACACCGGCTTCCGGGTGAAAGATCGCTGCCAGCGTCTCGACGCCGTCAACCAGTCGAGGTCCAGGTCGATTGAAGTAGGAAGATCCGTCCACCACATAGACCTCGCCGTTTCGCACGGCCGGAAGGGACCACCACTCACCGGGCAACACTATGTCTGACAGCTCCTGGCGGGACCGTTCCAGGCCAAAGCCACAAGGCATGACGATCACTTTCTCCGGCTCGGTCGAGGAGACTTCTGACCAATCCACCTGGCGCGAGGGTTCGGCTGCCCGACCCAGAACATCCACTCCTCCCGCCAGGGCGACCATTTCCGGGACCCAGTGGCCGCCAACGAACACGGGGTCCAGCCACTCCAGCGTGAGCGTCGATACCGGGGTACGTCCCGCGATAGCAGCCTGGACGTCGTCCAACCGTCGTCGAAGCTCGTCGACCACGTAAATTGCGCGCCTCAATGTGCCCGTGAGGCGGCCAACTTGCAAGATAGTGTCGAGCATCTCGCCGATAGTTCGTGGCTCCAGAGATACGACCTGTGGCTGATGGGGTAGGGAGCTTACGATGCGCGCGACTTCACGCGTTCCTACTGCGCATACCTCACATAGCTCCTGGGAAAGCACCAGGTCCGGTATAGTCTGTTCCAGAGTCTCCCGGTCGAGGAAGTAGATCGTCTCGAGATTCTCGAGACTGTCGCGCACCGCCTGGTCGATCTGAGCAGCCGTTAGCTCGTTGGAATTAATGGCGCTGCGCGTCACGTGTGGTTTGGCACGCGCTTCCGGAGGATAGTCACACTCGTGTGTAACTGCCACGAGCTGATCGCCCAGACCGAGGGCATACACGATTTCCGTCGCACTGGGCAGCAACGAGCAAATTCTGGGCATTCGCGCGGTTCGACTGAGCTCCGTCAATCATTCACCTTTTCTGTCAGATTCTTTCAATTCTGCGGCATTGGCGCCAATGTCAAGCGAAAAGTGGCTATGCTACCATGCGAAAAGATAACTGTTGTAGCGCTACGACAGTAACAAGACCGCCGAAAGAAAGAAGGCAGACACGTGAAACTCCTCGCCCTTCTGATCGCAAGCCTCGCCGTTTTAATCGGCGGTACGTTGAACACGGCCGCACACGGTTCAGCTCAAGTCGCCGGCCTTCATAGAAATGCCGGATCTATAAGCCTGAACCGTCATGCCTGGACACTCACGCAAATAGTCAATCTGGCTCACGCTTTGAAGGGGCCAGGTGTTATGCCTTTGCAGGCCGCCGGGACAGGAACGCCGACAGCAACCCCGGGTGTAACTCCCACGCCCACGACCTCTCCCTACCCGG
>DASVZE010000419.1:0-1588 GCA_036391775.1 Chloroflexota bacterium
GAAGTCTCCGCCCAACTCCTGTGCGGGACGGTAGACATTTTCGATCCAGATCGTGGAGCTGCTGATCGGCGTCGAGCGAAGCAGCAGATTCTGAACTCGCTGCGCGGCTTCGAATTCCGCTTTGGTTCTTTCGTGCTCAAGAGCCATTCGGCGATGGCGAGACAACAGGACTGGGGCGATCGAAACCAGGAAGAAGAACACCGACAGGTCGTCATAATCAAAGCCAAAGCGTCCGGCGTGGAAAGTCCAGAATGAGGGTCGGATAATCCCGAGTACTTCGAAGGCACTCGCCAGCAAAAACGAGGGTATGAGCAGTCCGGCCTCCCGGTTTCCGCGTCTCCACTCCCACCAAAGAAAACCCAGCGAACCGACAATGAAGGGCAATTGAACGAAGAGCCCGATCACTCGAATGGTGTCGATGCTCAGTAGCGGCAGCAGTTCTGCAACGTTCTCACTTAAGAAAGGAATCCCAATCAGCACTGGGATCAGCAGCAGCAGAATCTGATACCCCCGCATCCATCGGTTAAGCCGGACACCGGTGAAGGCCGCGATAAATCCGACCAAGGGAGCATAGCGGCCGATTGTACCGAGCGAATCCGTCAAGCGATCGAAGGTGCTCGGGAGCAGTGGGTACACCCTGTAAAAGACCGACTCCAGTGACGTAGTCCCATCAAGGAAAAGGAAAGCGGCGAACCACAGGTACGCTCTTCCACTGGGGTCGTTGCGGAAGACCAGCAGCAGGATCACCCCACCAAGGAGTTCGCCCACGCAGAGCAGCGCTTCCGGGAGCACGCTGTAGAAATGATTGGCGTCAGTGGCTGTGCGTATCGGCCCGAGCACCGGTGCGGGCCCCAGCAGCACATCACCGGGTTGAGGGAGTTTTGCAGCTCCGCCGAGAGGCCCAACAATCCGGATCGCGATCTGGGCGGTACCGGCAGGCAGATGCACCAGCAACCAACGGCGTCCCCATTCTGTTGTGCGTGGCCAGTTGCTGCAATCGGCGGCTTTCGCCCCATTTACGAATACCTGGCAATCGCTGGCGTCGGGATTCACAAGCAAAGTTGGATCGGAGATCTGATCATGCGACACGGAAGCGCGGAGCCAGACGATTTTGGGACCGCGGGGTCGAATGCTTTCTGTGCCCAGCCAGTAAGTTCGGAGGGAAGGAGAATCGGCGGAGGCGAATTGATCGCCAGGAGGATCACCCTCGGAGAGAAGCCACGGACCATCCAGGCGCGCGGGACCGCCAGTACTGTGCGTCACGATCGTCTGGGCGGGATCCAGACGAGCAGAGGCAAACAGAATAAGCGTCACCGCGAAGAAGTCACGGAAAGATCGCAATCGAGAACTGACCTCGGGGGATGAAGCCTAGCTTGTCACATGGTCTTGAGTGTGGCAAGAGGTGAAATCGGTCGGAGGCTGAGGAGATCAGCTTTGTTCGGCCCAACGAGTAAGGCCGTACAGCTTATCAAGACGCGGCAGGTAGTGGCCAACAACCAAACTTGCATCCCCGTCGAGCACTATGGCCATGAATACATTACGGTCGTTGGGGTTAATCAGAATGTGATCGTATTTTCCGTGGGGATGA
>DASVZE010000420.1:0-8065 GCA_036391775.1 Chloroflexota bacterium
GTATACCTACTACTTTCTGCGTGAAGGCAAGGAAGTGTCCTTCTCTGCCACGGAGGCCGGCTTCGGTGACCTCACCTCCCGCGTCGACCGCGTCCTGCAGGCGATCCAGGAGGGGCGTTTCGATCCGCCACGAGGCTGCAACTGTCACGCCTGCCGCTGGGAGCGACGGTTCCGGGCGCGAGGTCCGAGAGTGATCACCGGCTCTCGGTAAAAGTGTGCTGGAGAAGAGGCTCTCCAGGTGTGGAGAAACGCGGTGCAGCAACAGTTCCGCCTGGATTGAGGCATCAGTTGCGAGCAGGCATCTGCTGCACGGCCCAGCTATTGCCGTCGGGATCGTCAAAAAAGATGAACGAATTGTAGTCACCATCCGCGCCCTCGGCGGGGACGCCGTCTTCGAAGTGCTGAATCGGGCTAACCTCCACCCCCCGCTCGACCAGCTGGGCGTGGGCAGCCTCGATGTCAGTCACGGAAAGCTGCAAGCCCTTGAGCGAGCCCGGCGCCATGGCGGCAAGACCGGTGCCAATGGTGACCGAACAGGCCGAGCCGGGTGGGGTCATCTGGACCACGCGAAACGCTTCACTGAATGTACGGTCAGTGTCCACATTGAAACCAAGCTGCTCGCTGTAAAAACGTTTCGCCCGTTCCACATCCGAGACAGGAACGACGACGACTTCAAGCTTCCAATCCATACCTATTTCACCTCTACGAGATTTTGCTGTACTGAAGGTCGAAATCATGCTCCCAGTGTGTGCCATCGAGGGATTTCTCCCATCGGGCGATGATGCGGCTGCCATCCTCACTGAACGTCCCCGAGAAACGCTGGGAGAATCCTGGTGCGTCCCTCCATTGCTTCCATTCACCACCGTCCAGACTCATCTGATACATCCGTGACACGCCCCGATCGTCGGTGTAGAGCATGGTGTATGTCGTATCCGCGTCATCGCGACCGATGACTGAGATGGAATATGGAGGGCCCTCGTGTTTGCTACCGGATCGCATTATGAGAAGGGCGCCGTCCTCGAGCCAGTCGAAAGAAGCGTGTCCCTGGACCGTTCCCGGTGGGTCTGTCGGGAAGGAGATCTCCACGGTCCATTCACCGACCAGAGTGCCTAAGTCTCTACGTGGCGTCCCGGTAACGCTTATCATCGCGTCAGCTGACCGGAACCAGGCTGGCGAGGAGCACATCCAGACGATCCATTGACTCGCTCATGCCGCTCTCCATGCCGGAGTTAAGGTGACCGTCGCGATCCTCCACCGATTGGTAAACGGCGTTCGTGTGTGCCAGAGTCTTGCCGCCTTGTTCTTCGAGCGTGAGCGTTTCAAGGGAGACGTGCCCAGGAAAACCCTCGAATTCATTGGTGCGGACGATGCTGTCCGGAGAGGGTGTGCCGTGAATGACACCGTGGAACCCGTACTCGTTGCCGTCGGTGTCCCGGTGGACGAAACGCCACGCGCCGCCATCGCGGTTTTCGAGCCGGTCGACGGTCATGCTTAGTCGACGCGGCCCAAGCCACTGCACCAGCAGCTCCGGATCAGTGTAGGCGCGATAGACGAGGTCGCGTGGAGCGTCGAACTCTCTGGTGGCCTTGATCTGTGGGACTCCCGGTTCCGCGGTGATCTGGAGCTTTGCCATGGTGCCTTCCTTTCGGGTGAATTGTCTGGCAACGTATTGTGATGCCGTCAGTCGTCCTGCTCTTCTTGGAGTGATGCAAGTAGCTCGTCGAGCCGGTCGTAGCTCTCCTCCCAATATTCCTGGTAACGAGCGAGCCACGTGGTTGCCTCTCGCAGCGGCTCCGCCTCGAGATGGCTGAGGCGGGCGGTCCTCCGGCGGGTGCGGGAGATCAATCCCGCCTGTTCCAGCACTTTGAGATGCCGGGAGATGGCCGGTTGAGACACGCGGAACGGAGCGGAGATCTCCGCGACCGTCGCATCACCCTGCGTCAGACGCGTGAGAATGGCGCGGCGTGTGGGATCGGCGAGCGCTCCAAATACAGCACTGAGCTGGTCAGCCGTCATTTAATAACCATTTTGTTTTATAACGCATAGGTTAATAATAGCGGCTGCCCCGGCTTATGTCAAGCGCGGAAAAAGGTCACCGCGAATGGCTGCAGTCCCTGCTGACAATGTGGAGGCTACGCTGCCTCGGTCTGAACGGGAACCTCCACCTCGACTCGGCGCACGGCTTCCGCACTCCGTCCGCCGCGGAACATGGTGGCGAAGAGGGCAGCGAGCAGGAGGATGCCGGCACAGATCACCAGTGAGGGCCGCGCCGCGTTGAGGAAAGCCTGACCGAACACCTCGTGGGAGAGAGTCGCCAGATGTTGGGTCACGGCAGGCGGAGGATCGGAGGCCAGCGCAGTGGTGTGACGCTGGCTTATGCCGAAACTCTGAGAGGCATGGCTGGCCTGGTCGAATCCAGCCACAAACTTTCCGCGGTAGGCTACCGGTAGCTGAACGGCGAGACGCGCTGCCTGTCCGGGTAGTGCGCTCGCGACGCCATTGGCAAGGACGGAGCCGATGACTGCCGAACCCACGGCCTGTCCAACCTGGCGGCTGGTGAAGAGGAAGCCGGACGCGGCTCCGGCCAGGGCCGGCTGGACGTCGCGCATAGCCAGCGTCGTCATCGGAGCAAAGACGAATCCCAGACCAACGCCGGTCAGTGCCAGCGGAAGGACAAGCTGCCAGGAGGTATTGGAGAGTGACAGGGCGTTCGCTGTGAGCACGATCCCCGGTGCCGCTCCGATCAAACCGGCCAGAAGGATATACTTGCCGTTCATACGGTCCGCGAGACGGCCGGCAATAGGCCCAACCACCATGATGCCGAGGGAAGTCGGAATCATAGTGAGCCCGGCGTGGATGGCGCTCATGCCCAACACTGACTGCAGGAAGATGCTGAGAACGATGAACATGGCAAAGGGAAAGCCGATGACACTGAAAATCAAGTTCGCTACCGAGAAATTGCGGTCGCTGAACAACGAGAGCGGGAGCAGCGGCTGCGCGGCCCTGGTTTCCCACCAGACGAAGAGCAGCAGGAGGGCGCCGGCATACACCAGCAGGCTATAGACGCTGAGCAAGCTCCAACGGGTTGAACCCAGCGAAAAGGCGGCGAGGGAGTTGATCGGCCCCCAGTCGTAGCGCTGGCTCTCGACCAGAGCGTAGATGAGTGAGAAGAGCGAGGCTGAGGCGAGCAGCACGCCTGGTAGATCCAGGGCAGGTGAGCGCCGAGAGTGAATCTCCGGAACCAGCAGGATCGCGGCCAGCGTTGCGGCCACTCCGATCGGCACGTTGAGGAAGAAGATTGCCTGCCAGCTGTAGTCGGTGACCAGCCAGCCGCCGACGGTGGGTCCAACCACAACGGCCAGCCCAGCTACTGAGCTCAAGATGCCAAAGGCAGCACCCCGCTGCTCCGCTGGAAAAATGGCCGGGAGAATGGTCAGCGTCTGCGGTGTCAGGAGAGCCGCACCGACTCCCTGGACGACCCGGAAGAGGATGAGCTGTTCCGCGCTTTGTGAGAAGCCGCAAGCGGCCGAGGCCACCGTGAAGAGTGCGAGACCGACGAGGAAGAGGCGTTTGGGGCCGAAGATATCACCCAGGCGTCCGGCGGTGATGAGAAGGACGGCATACACCAGGATGTAGGCGTTGACGACCCAGAGAACCTGATCGAAGCCGGCGTGAAGGCCCTGCTCCATGGTTGGGAGAGCAACATTGACGATCGTGGTATCGACCAGGATCATGAAGTAGCCGAGGGTAAGCACCACCAGCACGATCCAGTTGTTCGCCTGGATGCGTGGTGACACAATAAGAGGTGCAGCTCGAGTGTCCGTGTTCTGCAAGACGGAGTCTCCTTTCAGCAGCTATCTAAATCCACGGTATCGATCGTGCCCTGCTCGCCACATCGGCCGTAAAGGCACCGTTGTATGCGACAAATGGCCGAGACGACGCGGGCGCGTGCGCGAGTAGAATTGGCGTATGAAGACCCTCCCAACGGAGACTCGCGTTCTCTCCGAGCAGCAGAAAGAAGCCGAGGAACGGTTACGCGAAAGCGAAGCTCTTTACCGGGCCCTGGTTAATACATCGCCAGACGCGATACTGGTAACCGATCTCGACGGCACGATTCTCATGGCCAACAACCGGGCCGCGGAGCTCGCGGCCTACCCAGCCGCAGCAAACATGATTGGCTTGCGGGTATTCGATATGGTAGCGCCCGAAGAGCGAGAGCGAGCCAAGCGTGACGGCGCCTGTCTGTTCGATCTGCGATGCGTGCGGGACCAGGAATATGTCATGCAGCGTCAAGACGGGAGCAGCTTTCCGGCGGAGATGAGCGCTGCAATGATCAAAGACGCCGATGGGCAGCCCCGGGCGATTGTTGCCGTGGCGCGCGATATTACCGAGCGTAAGCGGGCCGAGAAGCGTCTGCACGAGCAACACCAGCAGTATCGCAGTATCTTCGAGGCGACCAGCGACGGCATTATCATCGCCGACATGGATGGCTCCGTGGTCGAGGCGAATCCGGCCGCGTGCGCCATGCATGGCTACACGCGTGACGAGTTCATTGGTCTGGACCGCACCACGTACGTCCGTTCCGACTATCATGACGCTCTACCCGGATATGTGGAAGCGATCCAGCGGGACGGCTCCGTCCGTATCCGCGTGGTCAACGTCCGCAAAGACGGCAGCGCATTCCCTGCCGATATCCGCGGCACCACGTTCATCTACTGGGGCAAGCCACACATCCTGGCACTGGTGCGGGACGTTACCGAGCAGATCAAGGCGCAGGAGCTACTGGAGAAGCGGGTGGCGGAGCGGACGCGAGAGCTTTCCACACTGCTGGAGGTCTCTCGCCAGGTTGCGTCGACCCTGCGCATCGAGCCGCTGCTTGGCCTGATCCTCGACCAGCTCAAGGGCGTGGTGGACTATCGAGGGGGGAGCCTGCTCAAGCTCATGGGAGAGGAACTTGTCATCGTGGAATACAGGGGGCCGAATTCTGCTGACAGCGTCGTCGGCCTGCGCTTCCCGCTGGAGCGGATCCCGCTGATTTGGGAACCGGCCAGTCAGGGACAGCCTGTGATGATCTGCGATGTGCGAGGAGACGATCCTCTTGCCCGAAACTTTCGAGAAGCCGCAGGTCCACTCATGGACGGTATCTGGAGCTACATTCGCTCCTGGATGGGCATCCCACTCGTCCAGAAGGGCAAGACTATCGGTCTCCTGAGCCTCTCTATCGACGAGTCCAGCTTCTACACCGCAGAGCAGGCGCGCCTGGCGCTGGCGCTCGCCAGTCAGGCAGCGGTGGCGATGGAGAACGCCAAGCTCTATAAACAGGCGCAAGAAGCTGCGGTGCTGGAGGAGCGGGCGCGCCTTGCCCGCGAGCTACACGATTCTGTGACTCAGGCACTGTTCTCTATGACCATGCATGCTGAAGCTGCCAAGGTCTTGCTGGAACGCGACGAGCACGCGGAGGGTACTCATCCAACCGCGCGGGCGCTACGCAATCTTCACCAGCTCAGCGAGCTCAGCGAGGGCGCACTTGCGGAAATGCGCGCCCTCATCTTCGAGCTGCGACCCGGAGCGCTGCAGGAAGAAGGGCTGGCCGCCGCCTTACGGAAGCATGCGGCGGCACTCAGCGCGCGTGAAGGGCTGCCGATTGACGTTCAGGCGCCCGAGACGAGAGTGGGGCTCGAGTCCTCGACTGAAGAGCATCTCTATCGTTTTGCCCAGGAAGCGCTGCATAACGTTATCAAGCACGCTGGAGCATCCAGTGCCGTGGTACGACTGGAAGCACAGACCGATGGCCGGATCGTCCTGGAGATCGAGGATGACGGGATTGGGTTCGAGCCTGCACGTGTCCCGGCGGGACATCTGGGCCTGCGCATGATGACCGATCGAGCCGCGCAGATCGAGGGAACGCTGACTATTCAGAGCGCACCAGGGATAGGCACGGTCGTGCGCGTGGTGGCGTTATGTGATCCTTCGCCTCCGGCCGACCAGGTGTCGCCTCTGGCTGATCCAGCTCTGGACGGGACGGCGCAGAAATCGCGTGATGGCTGAGGCTTCACTGATCCGGGTGTTTCTGGTCGACGATCACGCGATGGTTCGCCGTGGTATCGAGGCATATCTCGATGTGCTGGATGATGTCGAGATACTGGACGAGGCTGCGAACGGGCAAGAAGCCCTCGACCGTATCGCTCGACTGGAGGCCGCGGGACAGGCACCGGATGTGGTCCTGATGGATCTCCTCATGCCCGAGATGGACGGCATTGCCGCGACGGCAGCGCTGAAAGAGCGCTGGCCGCAGATCGAGGTAGTTGCTCTGACCAGCTTCATAGAGGAAGACAAGATCCATGGAGCACTGCAAGCGGGTGCCACCGGTTACCTGTTGAAAGACGCAGCGGCGAGTCAGGTCGCGGCTGCCATTCGGTCGGCCTACAACGGGGAAATGCATCTCGACCCGGTGGTAGCCAGACGGCTCGCCGAGTCGCTGCGGGCACCGAAGCGAGACGACCCGCTTGAACCGCTGACGGAGAGGGAGCGCGAGGTCCTGGCGCTGGTGGCGCAAGGCAAGGCGAATAAAGAGATCGCCCGGCAGCTCAGGATCAGCGATCGAACGGTCCGAACTCACGTCAGCAGCATTCTGGGCAAGCTGGGGCTGGTCTCCCGTACCCAGGCTGCCCTCTATGCCATGCGCGAAGGCCTGGTCCCAGCACCGGATCACCCATCGGCCTAGAAACTCTCCTACGACATTCGACACAGTTTTTGTGGCCGGATGTCCTATTTGGCAGCGCGACACCCATCCGATGCGCGCCTCCGGCTCCGCGTGGCCTAATTGAGACAGAAACCACGTGATGGAGGTACATATGGCGCTTCGGGTCTTAATCGTCGACTCGGATCCACGTGCACGACGCGGCCTGAGAGCGCTGCTCGAGACCCAATCGGACATGTCGGTGATCGGAGAGGCAGACACGGCAACCGGCGCCGTGCAATGCGCGCAGGCGCTGCAACCATCTATCGTCCTGCTGGACCTCATGCTCCCCACCCTTGACGATGGCCTGGCAACGCTGCGGCGACTGGCTGCCCACAGCTGCCGGTGCATTGCGAGCAGCTGGCAGAGCAATCTGCGAGAGGCCGCACTCGGGATGGGCGCAAGCGACTTCATCGAGAGAGGGGGCTCCCCGGAGCGCGTCCTGGCAGCCCTGCGTGGTACGGATCAGAACGGATCTTCGCGCCCGCTCGAGACCGAGGTCTCTTCCCAACATCTCGGCTAATCACAAGCTCGCAAAGGTATCGGCTGCAGCTTTCCTTTGCCCTGAGTTGAGCCCCACGCAAAGTACTATCAAGGATGGTGACGAACTCCGCCGGCTATCTCGACCTCTATGGCTATCGCAAGCGGGTCAATGCTCTGTATCGGGACCGCGACCAGGCTCTGAAGAGAGGTGAGAGCGCGGAGAGCGTGCTGGAACGGTTTCGCCGCACCAAAGATCAGCTGTTCCGTTCCCATTCTCAATCTCCTATTCCTGAGCAGGAGAGGCGCTCTTTCGCCGGGCTCGACTATTATCCGTACAACCCCGCGGCGTGCGTGCCGGCGGCGGTGGATACCGCCGTCGAGCAGCACGATCTCCTGATAGCCACGAGCGGAGAGGGAGAGCTACCGATGAGCCGTGTCGCCACCTTGCACTTCGCAATTGAGGGGCACCAGGCTGAGCTCTCGCTGTACTGGATCGACGTCTACGGCGGAGGACTGTTCCTGTGCTTTCGCGATGCATCGGCTCCCGCCGAGACGTACGGCGGGGGGCGATATCTCATGGACACGGTGAAAGGCGCGGATGCTCTCTGGCTGCCGGAACGGGGTGGTGTGCGGCAGGTGATGCTCGATTTCAACTACGCGTACAACCCCTCATGCGCCTATGACTATCGCTGGGCGTGTCCTCTTGCTCCTCCCGAAAATCGCCTCCCTTTTCCTCTTCGTGCCGGGGAGAAGAAGCCGGCTACTGAGTAAGCCGGTAGCAATCCCCTGCAATCATGCCGCACGGATCTCGTCTGCTTCATCCAGCTTTGCGGCGCCGGTAGC
>DASVZE010000421.1:0-4586 GCA_036391775.1 Chloroflexota bacterium
AGAACCACCCGAAACTTGCCGGCCCCGGCAATTACGGTCTTGTCCGTACCGATTCCTTCTCCGTGTCTACATAACAACACATAACACGGTGAATGACAAGTGTCTGTGAAATGGAATACAGCCACCCGAATTGACAATCCACGGCCGTCACTCTTAACGTGCACTTGAAAAGGAGTGAACGGTGGCACATTGTCCGGCGTGTGGGACGGCTCTGCCCGATGGAGCACGCTTCTGTCCGGTATGCGGGAAGCGGCTGGAAGGCGGGCGGAGGTGGGGACGCGTGCGGGCCGGCGTCCTGGCCGTGGCGCTTATCGTGGGCGTGGTTGCAGTCGTGATCCTGCTGCAGAGGGACCAGAAACATCCGGTACCCGCGGTAGCAGCCACCACGACGGTACTGGCTACCGCCACCGCCATTCCCACGGCCACGCCCAGCGGCCTGTTGGCAGCCAGTGGCTCCGGCGGAGGATCCACCCGGTCATTTACAGTTTCCTCACCCGGTTGGACGACGAGCTACACCTGGGATTGCACGCGCGGCCAGACAACAAGCAACGAGGAATTCGTCTTCGGGGTGGCGCTCTCCGACGCGTCGACCGGAAAGACCCTGGCCTACGTGACTGTTCCCGGGCAGACCAAGGGAGACAGCACGCACGTCTGGAGCAACGTCGGAACCTTTCAGTTGAACATTCTGACTGAGCCCGGCTGCACCTGGAGCATCAACGTACCCGGGCCCTAGACCATAAAATACGCCGGCCCCACTGAGGCCGGCGTGTTCCGGACAATTCTTGTCGTAGGGTGTGTCTCTCTAGGACTGTCCATCTCCGCTTCTGACCGGCACGGTCTCGCGCTCCACCGAGGAGCCGGCCTGTCCGCTTTGACCGCTGGTCACCTGGATCTTGCGCGGCTTGATGGCGTCGGCTTTGGGCAGCGTGAGGGTGAGAATGCCGTTTTCGAACGTAGCCGTCGCGGCGTCGGAATCCACCTGATACGGAATGGTGAACGAGCGCTGGAACTGGCCCTCCCAGTTCTCCTGGATGTACGTCTGGCCGCGCTCCCGCCGCTGACTGCCCTTGATCTCGCCACTCACGCTGACGGTGTCTCCCGCGACCGAGATGTTAATGCTGTCCGGTTTAGCGCCCGGAACTGCAATCTCGGCAACCACGTCGTCGTCTGTGGCATGAAGGTTCAAGGTGGGGAAGAATGTTTGCTCGCCGTACATTTGCGGTGTGATGTAGCTGCTCTCAAACAGTCGATTCATCGCATCGCGCAGTGAGAGATAGTTTGAGGCTGAGCGTCTTCGATCCATGGCCATGACGGTACCTCCACTACACACTTTCCGCGGCATCACCTGTGCCGCTCCACTTCGATTGTAGGCCCATCACCGGCGCCACGGAAAGGAAACAGACCCCTCTTTCATTACTTTATATGAGGATAGTTTTGCACTAAACGATTGAACCTGATAGGGTAGAGCAACATGATCAGGACGTACGGATCTCAGCCAACCGTCTGTTGTATGTGTTGTCGCCAGACAAGCTGGCCGACCTGGCTGAGGTCTGAAATCGAGACCCGGACCTAGCATCAGACCAGGGCTTTACAACCGGTCAGCTACAGAGGCTGACCGGTTTTTTTGTTGTAGCGGAACCAAAGGAGAGACAGCATGACCGAAACCGCGAGTCCGACCGGAACAGGCGCCCTTGTGACCGCCGATTGGGTTGAACAGCACCTGGACGATCCCAACGTTCGCCTGGTCGAGGTCGACGTCGATACATCGGCCTACGGCACCGGGCATATTCGTACGGCGCAGGGCTGGAACTGGAAAACCGATCTGCAGCGGCAGCCTGTGCGTGATATTCCCGACAAGCAGGACTGGGAGCAGCTTCTCTCACGCTCCGGTATCGGAAACGACACGATCGTCGTCCTCTATGGAGACAACAACAACTGGTTCGCGGCTTTTGCCTATTGGCTGTTCAAGCTCTACGGTCATCAGAACGTCTACCTGCTCAATGGCGGCCGAAAAAAGTGGCAGGACGACGGGCGAGAGCTGGTGACGGACACCCCTCAGACACCGAGCGCCAGCTATACGGCGGGGGAGCCGAACACAAACCTGCGTGCACTGCGTGACCAGGTGAGCCAGGCGCTCGGTTCGGGAGGAGCCCTGGTCGACGTGCGCAGCCCCGGCGAGTACAGTGGCCAGCTGCTGGCGCCGGAGAACCTGCCCCAGGAGGGTGCGCAGCGCGGCGGCCACATCCCGGGAGCGCAGAATGTTCCGTGGGCGACCGCCGTGGCGGAGGACGGGACATTCAAGTCGGTTGACGAACTCCGCGCCATTTACGGCGGCAAGGGCGTGACGCAGGACAAAGCGGTCATCGCGTATTGCCGTATTGGCGAGCGCAGCGCCCACACCTGGTTCGTGCTTCATGAGCTGCTGGGCTATCCCAACGTTCGGAACTACGACGGCTCCTGGACGGAGTGGGGCAGCTTGATCGGCGCGCCTATCGAAACGGGGAGCTAGATCGTTACGCCGCGGCCGCTTCGCCCGGCGCGAAGCGGCCGTCCGGCTTTCTCCACAAGAGTGGACCGGTTCATGCTGGTTCGTGGGGCATCGTAGCGAAAAGGAAGGACAACCATGTCTGAGCACTCACACAACGGCGGCGGTCCTGGCTATGCATCACCCCAGGACGCAGTGCAGAACGCTCCCCGCGAAGAATTTGTTTATGTCGCAGGGCTGTACCGGGGAACCGGCGTCAACGAGCCGGACTTCCTGGCTGTGGTCGACGTTCATCCCGAGTCTGACCGCTACGGTCAGATCATTCATCGGACGTCCGCACCCAACGTGGGTGACGAATTTCACCATTACGGCTGGCAGGCATGCTCGTCGGCCCATAGCTGTAACCACATCAGCCGGGATCACCTGCTCGTTCCCGGAATGCACTCCTCGCGGATCCACATCATGAACGTGTCGGCCGATCCAAGAAAACCCGAGATCGCGCGGGTGATCGAGCCGCAGGAGATCAGCCAGAAGACCGGCTATACCCGTCCGCACACCGTCCACTGCATGCCGGGCGACATTATCACCATCAGCATGTTGGGTGACCGGGAGGGGAATCTGCCGGGCGGCTTCGCCGTGCTGGATGCCAAGAACTTCGACGTGCTTGGCCGCTGGGAGAGCGAGAAGGGCGACCAGCAGATGATGTACGACTTCTGGTACCAGCCGCGCAAGAACTTTATGCTTTCCAGCGAGTGGGCGGCGCCCAACACGTTTGAGCCGGGATTCGAGCTGAGCGATGTGCAGGCCGGCAAGTACGGCCACCGACTCCATGTGTGGGACCTCAAGGAGCGCACGCACCAGCAGACGATCGATCTGGGTGAGAATGGACTGGTGCCGCTCGAGATTCGCTGGCTGCACGATCCCGACGCGGAGGAGGGATTTGTAGCGGCCACCCTTTCCAGCACGTTGTGGCGCGTCCACCAGAACGGCGCCTGGACCGCGGATAAGGTCGCGGAGGTCGATCCCATCGAGCTTCCCGGCTGGCCCATCCCGGTTCCCGGGCTGATTACCGATCAGGTCGTTTCCATGGACGACCGCTACCTATACTTTTCCAACTGGTTCCACGGTGACGAGCGTCAGTACGACATCTCGGATCCCGCCAACCCACGTCTGAACGGCCAGGTCTGGCTGGGTGGTCTACAGAAGCGGGGGCGCCACGGTGACCGCGTGCTGGATGGTGGTCCCCAGATGCTGCAGCTCAGCATGGACGGCAGGCGCCTCTATGTCACCAATTCTCTCTACAGCTCCTGGGATAACCAGTTCTATCCCGATCTGGAATCGTGGCTGATGAAGATCGATGTGGCTGAAGACGGGACCATGTCGGTGGACGAAAGCTTCTTCGTCGACTTCAGCGCTCTGCCGGGCAGGCCACGCGCCCATGAGATTCACCTCCCGGGTGGAGACGTGACGACCGAGATTTTTTCGTAGATTCCCGACTGATAGGAGAGCGCAATGTCCCAGAAAGACGACCTCGTCGAGGCGAACCAACAATACGCTGAAGGATTTGACCAGGGCGGCCTACCCATGCCTCCCGCGCGACATCTGGCCGTCCTGACCTGCATGGACGCACGCCTTCACCCGGAGAGATTCCTGGGACTGAAGGTGGGCGACGCACACGTGATTCGAAACGCCGGTGGCCGTGCCTCGGACGACGCCATCCGATCGCTGATCATTTCCTCACACCTGTTGGGGACGAATGAATACGTCGTGATCCACCACACGGATTGCGGCATGGTGACTTTCAGCAACGCCGATTTGCACAAGCATCTCAAGGATGAGACCGGAAATGACGCGTCAGGCATTGATTTCCTGCCGTTTCCCGATCTGGAACAGAGCGTGCGGGACGATGTGCAGCGGATCAAATCCTCGCCCTTTATCGACGACAGCACGCCCGTACACGGCTTTATCTACGATGTGCGGTCCGGAAAGTTGACACCGGTCGACGACGCCTAGGTCATAAAGGCCCAACTCGGCTGGCCGGTTAATCGCCGGCCGGGTTTGGGCGCCGCTTTGCCGGTGTTGGAGCCGGCTCGTTAGGGAG
>DASVZE010000422.1:0-5405 GCA_036391775.1 Chloroflexota bacterium
ACCAGCACGTCCGTCCCATAGCCCCCGGTTGCATCCATGATCAGATCCACCGCTGCCTCGCGAGATTCGTCGTCCGCCACATCAGCGACCACCGCTGCAATCTCGCCTTCGGGTACGAGCGATGCCAGATCCTCCAGATCGAGCCCTGAGCGGGCCAGGGCAAAGACGCGATAGCCGTTTCCCACCAATTCCAACGCGACGGCACGTCCGATTCCCCGCGATGCGCCCGTCACCACCGCAATAGGCTGTTGACTCGTCATCTGATGCCGTTGGCTTGATACCAGAGAAGTCCGAGTATCGTCTTGGCATCCGCCATCTCGCCGCTGTTCATACGTCTCAGCGCATCCTCCAGTGAAAGCGTCACCAGCTCGATCTCGTCTGTTTCTTCCGTCGGCCTGCCGGGCTCAAGACCGGTCGCCACAAAGAAATGCATAAGCTCGGTAGTAAAACCGGGCGATGTGAAAAAGCTGGAAACCAGCCGGGTCACCCCGACCCGGTAGCCGGTCTCCTCGACCATCTCGCGGCGCACTGCTTCCTCCGCCGTCTCACCGTCGTCGATGCCACCGGCCGGAAGCTCGAGCATGATACGATCTGCCGCCTTTCGAAACTGGCGCACAAAAACAATTCGTCCGTCATCCAGTACGGGTAACACGGCAATAACTTCGGGATGCACGACGATCTCGCGCGTGGTCGTCTTGTCGCCGGAAAGCCGTACGGTGTCCTTGCGGACCGTAATGAGGTTGCCGGAGAAGACCGTCTCGCTTGTGATCGTGGGCTCGGGCCTGTTGTCTGACATGCGCGTCTCCAGAAAGAGGTGAGCTGTGTTGAAAGAAAGCTACTCGATTGTGTCGTACGAAAGGTGCAAGTCGTGGGCCGCTCATAAGTTCTTGGGCTGTACCGCGAGACCCGTCGAGGTGGTTGCCGGCATCCGGATATCAATCCCTCGAAACGACAATCGATTGTGCTCGCGCCACGCAATCTTGCTTGTCTGCTGCGGCACTGCTCATCTCTTGCTGGGTCACCTGCCGCAAGGTTGGCATAATGGCCTGCACCGAATCGTCACGATGCAGTATCACTTACCGTGGAATCCATCTCATGAAAACACTCCTCTTCATCTCGATCCTGGCATTCACCCTCCCCAGCGCTGCAAACGCCGCCACGCTCCAAACGTCCCTTTATACGGCTCCAGCGCCCATCTGTATACCAGGGATATTGCCCGACCGGCTGGATGTATCCGGCAGTATTACAACCCGGGCCAAACGAATACACCGTACTCTGACCGTACACCGCACCGTAGTCCAGGATTACACCAGCGCATGCTCTTCTTTTCTCAGCCGGCGTGGAGCTGCGGTATCCTGTCCTAAATCCAGCGGTGATGGCCACCTATCCCTTCGCTTCTCACGTCGCGGCAAAGAACTTTTGACCTTCACCGCGGGCCTGCGTGGCTGCTGGTGGCTCGCGGTGCAAGGGCGCGCCGATCTAGGAACAGCTCCGCTTCTCCGCACTCCATTCCTTCCGCTCTTGCTCCACTTCATCACGTAACAAACGGGCGGAGGCGAGCAGTCGCCACGCGCTACTCGGTTCGGGGAAGGACATAATCTTTCTAGCGGTTCGGCACGAATAAACTGTCGGGTTGAGGTTCAGACATATGAAGCTACCTGCTGAGGTCGCTATCGTTATCCTGATTCCCCCCCTTGCTACTCTCCTGGCGTGACATAGTACGGCGACCTGACCTCCCAGGACCTTTGCGTGGTTGGTGGGCCGTTATGTGCCTCATGCCCGGTCTCGGGCCACTGCTGTACCTGGGTATCGGACAGGGTCAATTATGGTGAGCATGACATCAAGCCACCGCGTCACGCGTGCAGGGTCATGAGCCTGTCCAGGTTGGATCATGTCTGGTGGACTGAGGTGTAAATGAGCGCGGAAGAGACGTCCAGCAGCCAATTTCTTCAGGCGCTCGCGAAGCGCAATGCGGCGGCATACATTGCTGCGACCCAGCCTGACGCAGTTCTGTTGACCGGGTCGGCGGCGACCGGACAGAGCGACTTTTACTCCGACCTTGACCTGATCATGTACTATCACGCCATTCCGTCGGAGGACACCGCACGTGCGGTTAGCGACCGATTGGGTGGCTCTAGCTACGCTGCGCTTAGGCCCTGGGCGGAGAGCGGTTACGCCGAGCACTACTTTCTCCATGGCGTGGAATGTCAGGTCGCACACACGCCAATTCGTCGGTGGGAGGAAGATATGGCAAAAGTACTGGAAGAGAACGACGTGACGCCGCACCACCAGAAAGCCTTGAGCGGGCTCCTCGAGGGAATTCCACTCTACGGAGAGACATTGATCCAGGAGTGGAGAGAGAGAGCTTCCAGCTACCCCGACGGGCTAGCCCATGCCATGGTCGAGCATTATGCGCAGTTTGTCCCTATGTGGAAGATTCGGGATCGCATGGCCGTCAGAGACGCACGGCTCTGGCTGAGCGAGATTTTCGTCAAGGCAGCGTACAACATTCTTGGTGTGTTGTCCGGTCTCAACCGACTCTACTACTCCACCTTTCAATTCAAACGCATGCGAGGGCTCGTTGGACGGATGCTCATTGCACCGCCGAACCTGGCCGACCGCCTCGACAACCTGTTCATCGGCGATCTGAGCGCTGCCCTGGAGGACCTCCGGCTGTTGGTGCAGGAAACCATGTCGCTCGTTCACACTCACATGCCCGACGTCAAAATCGACCCGCGCTGGTTCGAACCGGATGAGCAGCAGCAACCCTGGACCCCGATTCCTCTCTAAAGAAGAGCGGCGAGGCTTAGAATCGGGGAGCCAAATCCGGTCGAGGACAAGAATGGGGTCAAGAATCCCTGACCGCGTTGTCGAACAACTGCGTGACCTCGTCGACAATCAGGACCTGGTTCATCGCGCGATCGAGAGCATTGCGTCGTACTGGCGTGAAGGTGATCCGGAAGTCGCATATTGGGCGTTTGCGCGTGACGAGCTTCAGCCTCAGCTCGGTTCGCAGATGCTGTGTCTTCGCAGCACTCCACCGAACCCACAAGCACCGTACATCGCGACCCACCTCGAGCTCTACGTGCGCGGCCATCGGGTTGGCTTCTATGAATTCTTGACGACACTCGATGGTGACGCCGTCCAGAAGAGTGGCGGCATTATGGACGATTTCTATGTCGCCGGCCGAGCTGCGTTTCTGCTTGAAAGGGCACGCGAGCGTACCCCGGGAGATCCCGAAGAGTGGATCGGCACGGTCGATGTCAGGGCAAATCAGGACAACACCTTCCTTCCCGCGAGCGCTGCCGGCGGCTACGCAACTGTCCTTGCATTGGCTAGAAGCAAAGACGAGTACCGGCGGCACGTCGAAGATTTTTTCGGCCGGATGAACCTGCAAGCGGAGGAGCTGGACGATGTCGAGCCTCTGGCAGAGCGCCTGGCGTACCAGGAAGTGGACGACGAAACGCTCGAGCTAGCCGGCGCCCTCTCGGAATCGTCACCGGTCGCATGCGGCGCGGCCATCCACACCTACGGGTCCGATGTGGGAGAAGAGGACACCGAGTCGCTGTGAGGCTCTACACGCTCTCCGCCATAAACGCCTGTGTCTCAATCTCAAAGTCTCGAAGGTAGTGACGCGCATAGAGGCCCTCCTGCTGTATCAGCTCAGAGTGATTTCCTTGCTCGACCACTCGTCCCCCGTCCAGCACCACGATCTGATTCGCGTTCTCAACCGTCGTCAGCCGGTGGGCGATGACGAAGGTCGTTCTTCCCTGCATGAGCTTCTCCAGAGCATCCTGGACTAAAGCCTCCGATTCGTTGTCGAGCGAGCTCGTCGCCTCGTCCAAAATAAGGATGCGCGGGTCCTTAAGAACCGCGCGAGCGATGGCAATGCGCTGGCGCTGGCCACCACTTAGCTTCACACCCCGGTCACCCACCGGCGTGGCGTACCCCTGAGGAAGCATCTCGATAAAGCTGTGAGCGTTGGCTGCGCGAGCGGCCAGCTCGATCTCTATGTCGGTGGCGCCTTCACGGCCATAGGCGATGTTCTCTCTCACCGAGTCACCGAAAAGGACCGGCTCCTGCGGAACGACTGCCATCGCGCGGCGCAATGATTCGACAGTTACCTCCGTGATGTCGTTCCCGTCAATCAATATCGTGCCTGGTTCAACATCGTAAAAACGGGGCAAAAGTGAGACCAACGTTGTCTTTCCGGCGCCGCTCGGCCCCACGATAGCTATCGTCTGGCCGGGCTGAGCCGTCAAGCTGACACCGCATAGGACCGGAGCAACCGACGATGTGTAGGAAAACCACAGATCGCGCACGTCGACGCGCCCCTTCACGGACGTAAGCTCCCGCGCCCCCGGCATATTCGTAATGGAAGGCGAGATATCCAGAGTCTCAAAGACGCGCTCGGCTCCCCCTGCGGCCCGCTGAAAGGAGCCATACATGGTAGCCAGATTCTGCAGCGGGCCGGTCAAGATCGTCAGGTAGAAAAGGAATGAGATAAGCCCGCCAGGCGTTAGCCGGCCGGCGAGAACTTCATGGCCGCCTACCCATAACACTGCCGCAAAGGCGACGAAGATGGCGACCATCATACCGGATTGGAACAACGATTGCAGGCGGGCCGCGCTGAGCTCGATGTGGAACGAGCGCTCTATTGCCGACCGATATCGATCCATTTCGAACCGCTCGCGTACAAATGCTTTCACCACTCGCATGGCGGACAGCGTTTCCTCCAATACCACGGACGCGTTTCCCAGCTGCTCCTGCGCCTGCTGAGAGAGACGGCGGGTGCGGCGCCCCACCACGGTCCCCAGCAGGGCGACGAGCGGGGCTACCGCCAGCGTGGTCAGAGCGAGGCGCCAATCGAGCACCAGAATCACCACGATCACTCCGACAACCATAATGATGTTCTGGAAGAACGTGAGAAGATCATCGGTCAAGACGGTTTGCACCAGGGTGGTATCAGCGCTCAAACGAGAGAGTAGATCGCCCGCACGCCGCTCATCGAAAAAGGCGAGCGGCTGGTCAAGAAGATGGCGGTAGAGCCGTAACCTCAAATCTGTGACGATGCGTCCGCCGACGTACTGCAGCAGATAGCCGCGACCAAAGCCGAAAGTGGCTGCAACCACCACCGTGGCCAGCAAGAACAGGGTGACATGGTTGAGCTGTGAGGCATCGTGGTGGACAAATACACTGTCGGTGACCAACCGAAAGGCATAGGGAATGGCAAGGAACGACAGCGTCGACACAACCATACAGACAGCAGCCAGAAACAGTCGACCAAGGTGAGGTCGAGTGAGTCCCAGGAGGCGAAGCACCGCGGATCGTTGGGAGGCGAGAGAGGGGAACGCGCTGTCCTCATCTGCAGCGTTCGCACCCGCAGACATTCGATTTCTAGGGCG
>DASVZE010000423.1:0-6390 GCA_036391775.1 Chloroflexota bacterium
ACATTAGTGCAGCATGATCCTGCCGCATTGGGGAAAAGACAGGCGCACCTTTGTCGACTCGTCGGCACGACTCTTGTCCGGTTCCGAGCCAGCGATGAGGAGCGGGCGAGAGAGATCATTTACCAGTATGACGACAAGGACTTCTCGATGGCCGATGCTATGAGCTTCGCGGTCATGGAGCGCCCACACATCACACGCGCCTTCACCTTCGACCGTCACTTTGCGCAGTACGGCTTCACTGTGCTCAGTCGTGACGTGCTACCCACAAGGTACCCACAGACCGCCGCCGTCCGCCTGTGTCCGTCATGGCACTCTATGGCTTGTGGACGCCAGATCGGGGGACATTGGCGGACGTGGACAAACGGATATGGACGGGTCACAGGGGTTTTGCAGACCCCCGCCTTAACCACTTGGCCACGTCGCCAAAAAAATGGAGCGGAAGACGAGATTCGAACTCGCGACCCCCTCCTTGGCAAGGAGGTGCTCTACCACTGAGCCACTTCCGCTCGCGCCCATCGGGCACTACTTATTTATCACAGCGTTCTTCGGGCAGTCAAACAGTGGACCGGCATGGTATGCTCTCTCAAGTTGCCACATGCGAGGATCTCCACTGTGAGAATATGCGGTCTTTACTATCGTGCGTTTGCAGTAATGTCAGCGCTGTTGATGCTGATATCCCTCGGCACTTTGCCCGGATCTGCGCAGGCCGCGGGAAGTGGACACGGACAGATCACGATATTTCGCCTTGCGGCGCCGCCCGGCCTCGCTCTTTCTGCATCCCCGTCTCTGGTCGACGTGGGTGATGCCGTGACGTTCACCCTCACTGCACGTGCATGGACTGGAAATGCCGGCGCGGTCCTCTCGTTTGTGTCGCCTCATCACGGATTTACCGGAAACATGACGTGGGTGCCACAGTGCTCCTGCTTTTCCATTGCCGTCGCGTTGGCGAAACGGATCCACACCATCGAGCTAGCTCAAGCGACGGCGACAGTTCATTTTCCCGGAGGCAGCTCAAAGGTATACACACGATTCCAAATTCGCGGCCTGGCAAGCAACGGCAAGAGCCTCGCCCCGGGTGGCACTCCTGGCCTCACGGCATGGGTGAGCGACCCGTCTCCTTCGCCCAAGGAATATGAGCACTTTTGCGGGTGGGTGAAAACGCCTGACGGTATTGGCGTTCGTGGTTACCGAATCAGCTTTGTTGCACATTACGGCCAGAAGACCCAGCAGTGGGTTGCTGGAACCACTGACACCACAGGAATCCTGTGTTCTCAGCGCTCAATTGGCACGCCCACTCCGGGCCTGACGGTACGCGTCGACGTATACGCCAATAACCTACGCGCGCACGTGCAGTTTGTTCCACGTTCCAGCTAAGAAAGGTTTGCGTCGTACCGCGCACGCATGAGGGGATCTCGCAGCACTTGCATCGCGGCATTCAGCTGCTTGAGCTTGGCTTCGGCCTGTTCCCTCCGCTCGGGATCATCGTAAAAACGATCAGGATGAATCAGCGCTGCGTGGCGACGGTACGCTTGCTCAATCTGGGCATCAGATGCGCCTCTCTCGAGCCCGAGAAGTGAATAGTAGTCGGGTGTTCCAGTGACTTTGCGAGGACGGCGACGCGCTGCCTTGATGCGGCTGGCGCGAGACTGCTCCTCGGCAAAGGGATTCCACTGGTCTCCAGGCCGCATGGAATTCCCGCGTGGTACCCGGTAGGTTGCTCTCTGGCCCTGTGTTGCACGAGCGCGCCGGTGCGGATTCCACGGCTCCTTCGGCGTTTCGCCGGCCGGACCCGGCTGGGGAAATGGCTCACCTTCAAACTCGTGTAGATCAGAAGGTGGCGGCGATACGGGCGCTACTGGCCTCCGAGACACTTTCGAGCGCCGATTTCGGTACGATTCCACCTGGCGCTCCGGTAGCAGAACGTGTTGCACCAACAGCGTCAACGCAACGCCCAAAACAACCGCCGACGCCAGCAGCACGAGAACAAGCGGGAGTGAGCTCACACCTTCACCTCAGGATTCAATCCGGAAGAAAAGATGGTGCCGAGGGCCAGAATCGAACTGGCGACACATGGATTTTCAGTCCATTGCTCTACCGACTGAGCTACCTCGGCAGTGACCATGTTGAGCAGCAGATTCTACCATGGTCTGCATTGTACGAAAGCCTCCCGGCAAGTCGATACCATGTCCCGCTATATGCCGAGCGAAACAAGCAATCCTGCCAGGAGTGCGCATCGAGGTACAACGGAAGCAAGCTCAATGTACTCGCCGGCACTGTGAGCCGCTCCCCCTACTGGGCCAAGACCATCGAGTACGGGACGCCCCGTTTGTGCCGCGGTGTTACCGTCCGAAGCGCCGCCGGTGGCCACATCGTGGATCGCAAATCCCAATTGCGCGGCCAGCTCTTGCGCCTGCTTAACCAGCTGCGAAGACTCTTCGGATTTGTCCATCGGGAAGTGCTGGATATCGGCGCGCAAAGTAGCGGTGGTATCTGCTACCGTACGCCTTGCGACGATCTCCTGCGCGCGCTCGATCATGGCTCGAAGGCTGTTGGCCTCGAAAGCCCGAATCTCGAAGTGCGCAAATGCATAATCCGGCACGATGTTGATGCGCTCGCCGGCCCCGATGCGGCCAATGTTCAAAGTCGCGCCGGGGACCTGTCGATTCAGTCCCTCCAGACCGGTTATGAGGTGCGCTAGCTCGAGAACTGCGCTGCGCCCGCGATCATGGCTGACGCCCGCATGGGAAGCTACCCCCCGGACCTCCAGACGACAATCGGCAATACCTTTGCGAGCAGAGACAATGTTGCCGTTTTCCCTGCCGGGCTCCATGACCAGGACGGCATCATGATGCTCGGCCTCAGACCTGACGAGCTCGCGACTCGTCGGCGACCCAATCTCCTCATCGCTGTTGTGAACCACTGTAACCGTATGAAACGCATCCCAACCACGCGCGAAAAGAGCCTCAAGCGCATAGACGATGAGCAAGTCTCCGCCCTTCATATCGGCGACACCCGGTCCGTAAGCCCGGTCACGGTCAGCCCGAAACGGACGTTCGGCTGCAGTACCGGCGGGGAACACGGTATCGGTATGTCCTAGGAGCAATATCCGCCCGGTCCCATTCCCGGTAAATGTCACGCGCAAATGGTCTCCCTGGACCGGCTCATGAAGCGTCTCAACGGTCCCGCCAAGCTGCTGGTAGCGATTGCGAAGCACAGCGACCACAGCATCAACACCTGCCTTATCAAAAGTGCCGGAGTCGATGTTTACCAGGTGCTCGAGCTCGGACAGGAAGACCGGGAGCTTCTCTTCAGCAATGGATGCGATGTCGGCCACCTCGATCACGGTGCCCATCCAATAAATAGGTTGAAGACGTTTGTATCATGTGGCGTACACCTTTGCACCGCATTGGACGGCCCCATGGAAACACGGACGGCAGACTGTATGGATGCGGACGAAAAACCGATGGTCACGCTTCGATTTGAAGTGCGCAAACTGAATTCGTTCACAGGTATCCCTCTTTCCTGTCTTAGCCTAGCTGACCATTGTGACGGCCCTCAGTAGCGCAGCCGTCATTGACAGGAATTCGAGTCCACTACTACACTCTGGAGTCCAAGCAAGCCAGGCGGCCGCGGGCGATTCTGTCGCTCGAGGAAAGTCCGAGCTCCACAGAGCAGGGTGCTGGGTAACGCCCAGTGGGGGTGACCCCAAGGAAAGTGCCACAGAAACATACCGCCGGTTTTGCCGGTAAGGGTGAAATGGTGAGGTAAGAGCTCACCGGCAGCCGGGTGATCGGCTGGCCGCGGTAAACCCCACCTGGAGCAAGACCATGTAGGAAGGCATGACGTCTTGCACGTCAACGGATTGCTCGTCCGGTGCCTTCGGGTAAGGTCGCACGAGGCGCCGGGTAATCGGTGCCCTAGATAGATGGCCGTCACCGGTACCGCCGCGAGACGATACCGGAACAGAACTCGGCTTACGGCTTGCTTGGACCCCCACGGGGGGACACGCCTGTCGATTAGCGGGAACAGCATTCCGCGACAGACGTGCAACAATATGCATCCGCAGCCTCGGCCTCGTCTCGACATTGCATGTGCCTAAACACCCAGTCACACTCCGAGCTGCCGCAGCCGGTTTTGCACAGTCGTCGCGTCCAGCTCGAAATCAATTGCTCGAACTTTTCCGTTTTTGTCCACCCAGAAGCTTTGTGGCCGCGCAATCGTTCGATACTCCCGCTTGACGGACTGACTCGGATCGACCAACGGCGAGAAGGCGAGATGAAGCGAACTCGCGAATTGTGCAATGTCTCCAGCGCTTTCGCCGTAGTCATCGACTGCCAGCACGGCAAACCGGTCGCCCTCGCGGCCATAAAGATGACTGATCATAGGCAGCTCCTGACGGCATGGAACGCACCAGGTCGCGAAAAAGGAGATCAGTACCGGCCTTCCCCGGTACTGCTGCAGAGACACGTCTTGACCTTTAACGTTCTGCAGCCGGAAGGGCGGAGCCAGTTTCCCCACGACCGGCGCGGTCTGAGCCGCTGTGTGGCGCGGCGCGGCCATAAGCAGTCCGGCGACGATTGATCCGCAAAGGACGAGGATGATGAGCAGACGGATTGCGAGCTTACGGCTCATCTGTGTCCTGCGATCTCACTTCCTGGGAGCTGCTCTGATCCACGGTGCGGCCGGCTGGCACCGCGCTGTCGACACGTTCCACGGCGAAAGCCTCCCCATCAGCTGATGCTGGTGGTTCGCCGGTAAGCCTCCTTTGTTCCAGGCCGTCACGCGACAGTCCGGCGAGAAATGCCAGAAAACCGAGAGAGAGCAGGAGAACCGCGACCAGTGTGATAAACGAGGTTCCTTGCTTCTGAACCGCCTGGACCAGCAGAATGGCTGCGCCAATCCACACGGCCAGACGACTGTACCAGGTAAATTCGCTCATGCCGGACATGTGTGTATGCTACCCGGAGACCACCTGGTCTTCAAGCGATTTCTGTATCACCTGGGACCGCATGACGATATCGGTCAGCTGCGGCCAGCGCAGCCGAAAATCCTTGTACCCCTCAATCTTCACGCCAATGCCACCTTGGGCTCGCCGCACAAACTCTTCGGCGTCACCTGGATAACCGGCGCCACGTAAGGCCTGGATAGCGTCGTGGGCAATTTCACCGCGCAAGAATTCACCCGGATATGGCAAAAGGTCTTCAGCGCGAACTGCAGTCATCCCCTGTTCAGTCTGAGATACCTTCAGTTTTTCCTGCTCGTAAAGAAATCGAAGCACATCTTGCTCTACTTTGGAAGACTTGACGTCTCGATATGATCCACCTCTGGGCGGACAGTGCAATATGCGAAGATCCTTGCGAAGAAAGAAACTTCGACCTTCGATGCGCGCATTGATCAGATAGTCGATGTCCTCGCCCCTCGATATTCCTGGGTCGAACCCTACCGAAGAAGCCAGATCTCGCGAGAATTCCATATTTCCGCCAAAACAGAAAGGCGTATAAATCAGAGTTCCCGGCTCGCCCTCGAGCTCGAGAGTCGCTCGATTCATAATCTCAGCCTTTCGGTCGAATAGATTGGCCGAGCCGGCCTTCGAAGGATCAACCTGCAACATGATGCTTCCGTTTGGCTGAAGGTAATGGCCGGAAAGACCGTCGACCCTCCGGCCATCCACCAGTGTTCCCAACGGTTCGACTGCTTTTTCCAGGAAGTTCTCGTCGAGAATTACTTCGTCGTCATCGAGCGCAACGATCGCGTCACTTCCGACCGCCAGAGGCACGACAAGCTGAAGATTGCGAATGCGCGGATAGTCGCGTAGGGCCAGAAATGTTTCCGGATCCTCCAGACCTGACTGGCGGATTTGGCGGCAGAGAGTATCAAACTGTCTCTGACCGAAAAGAAGGCAATGAATGCTGGGATGCGCGTCCAGCATTTCTCTCACCCTCCGTTCGGCGTCGGCCTCCACCTCAGCGGACGTTACGGCAACAATGATGAGAAGGTAATAGGACGCAGAGTCGAGCTGCTCTAGACTGTCGAGCAAGGCTGGGAGCGTGCTGTCACCGTCGAGCGAGGTTGGGTGATCGTAGACAGCGTCTCCCGCCGCGGCCACGCCACCCGCCCTTGTCCAGTAGGTGGGTACGACGACGCAAATCGGAGGCACCATAGCTCAGGATAGTATGAGACGGCTTAGTTCTTCTTCTCTGAGCTACCTTGACTACGACGCACCGACACCGGGCGATTCTCAGTGTTCGAGGTGATATTTCCGGAGCGCAAGCGAAGGTACGGTGATTTAGTCGGCGGAATTTGCGCAGCGATTTACGAAGTTTTGAAGGAGCTTCGGCCCCTCAAGAGTCAGAACAGATTCCGGATGAAACTGGACCCCTTCCGCACCGG
>DASVZE010000424.1:0-3959 GCA_036391775.1 Chloroflexota bacterium
TTTGCCGATGCCGTCATCGTGGGGAGCGCTGTCATCAATACCCTGGCTGAGGCGCCTCAAGGAGAGAAGGCAGAGAGAACCGGTGCTTTTTTGACGAGCTTGCGGCAAGCTCTCGATCCAAGTGGGGTAGCGTAACGGATATATACCCGCAGTCTTCCTCGCCGCACTCAACACTCGCATAAGGTTCTCTGCGCACGTTTGCTCTTGATGTCTTCACCAGGAGAGTTGAACGCCTCAGCACTAACGAGCGGGCTCTGTCGTTGCTCGACCAGTCAACGAGTTTGCTCGCGTATCCATGGTGTTTCTTCGAAGCGTCCCTATTTCGACATATTCTCCGCCAGCGCTTTCTCAGTCCGTTCGATATCCGGATTGGCACCCAGGTGCCGGAAGATGGCCCGAGCATGCTCCAGACGTTCCTGCGCCTGCTCGGGCTCTCTTCTCGCCCCGTGCATGCGACCGTACTCGTAGAGGAGGAGCGCCTCGTCGTAGGGAAGGCCGACCCGCTCCGTGATCTGAAACCCTGTCTCCAGGTCGCGCATTGCATCTTGCCAGCGACCCTGGCGAGTCGCAAGCATAACGGAGATGGTCAGCGCTTCGACCAGATCAAGCGGAGCCTCTCCCTTTTCAGCCCATGCTCTCGCGCCGGCGAGGATCTCAGCCGCGCGATGCTCTTGCCCCAGATCTATGTGCGCCTCCGCCTCGATTGGGAAATCGGCCGGGAGTCCTTGCTCTTCAAGGCGCTCTCGCAATGGAGAGAGACGTTCAATGGCAGCCTGAGGTTTGCCTTCCCGCACGTCGAGCCAGGCGAAGACCAAGTGAGCGTCGAGAATACCCTGAAAGTCGTCGATGTTCTCGGCGATCTCCAACGACTCCTGCACATACGCAATTCCGGACTCTCGCTCGCCCTGGAGCAGATATATCTGCCCCAAGGTCCGAAGGGGATAGGAAGCTGTCCAAATCTGTCCGGCACCTCGCACTTCTTCCGCCGAACGCTCGGCCTCGGCACGGGCCTCCAGCCAGCGGCCCTGCCGGATCAGTAGGCTACTCAGCGCGCTCCGGGCGAAGGCTATGCGGTCGATCAAGTATGCTTGTTCGGCAAGACCGAGAATCTGCCTGTAGATCTGTTCCGCTTCGTCAAGATGCCCAAGTCGTTCCTGGGACGTGCCGTACAGATACACTGCCATCGAATGCAGTTCGTCAGCCTCGTCGCGTTCGCTCACGTTCATAGCTCGTTTGTATGCTTCGCGAGCCTCGATTATTCGATAGACCGCGACAAGCGCGACGCCGCGGTGCAGCTCCGCGTAGCCGAGTGCGCGGTGGTTTCCAGCCTGGGTCGCCAGTGGAATTACGGCTTCCGCGACCGGCAAAAGTTCTCTCCACCTGCCGGTAGTGACGTACATCTGGGCGAGGGCGGTATAAAGATCGGCAGCGACCCCCGGTGAAATACTTTCGACATTGGCCGCTTCCATTTCCTGGATGACCGGCAGGAGGCGTTGGATGCCCACCTGGCCCGTACCTCCCCAGCTGTGCGCCTCCCCAATGCGACTCAAAACACGGAGGAACGCTTCCCGATATCCGAGACCCTGGTAGAGCCCAGCAGCTCGCTCCAGCGGTTCAAGGGCAGTCGCATATCGACTCGTGCGTACGAGCATCCAGCCCTGTTTCTCGAGTGCTTCCGCCTGCTTTTCCTTGTCGCCAATCTGGTCAGCCAGTTCGGTTGCCGTCCGGTATTGCAGCTCGGCATCACCGTGGGCGAACACGGCTTGCGCCGCTTCACCGGCCTTCAGCGTCCAGAGCAAGGCTCGCTGTGGGTCGTCTCCTTGCAGGAAGTGCCAGGCAATCTCGGCCACCCGTCCCTCTCGCTTGCGCTCGGGGAGGTGCTCAAGCGCTTCGCCGGCTCCCAGATGCAGTCGCCGCTGGCGCCGTGACGAGAGCTCAGCATAGATCGACTGTTGGGTGAGCGCGTGGTCAAAAGTGTAGGCATCTTGGCCGAGATCGCGGATGAGTCCGGCCTGTGAGGCTTCCTCCAGAGATCGTTCCAACTCCTGCTCCGGTCGATCCGTCATCCCGAGTAGATCGTCGAAGTTGAAGCTCTGCCCCAGCACGCTTGCCTCCTGCAACGCCTCCTGAGTCTCACGTCCAAGTTTCGAGAGGCGTTGTCCGATCACACTGCGCACGCTCTCGGGAACCTCGATCTCTTCGATGGCACGGCGATCCCAGACGCCGTCTTTGCGGAAGACGTCTCCCCGTTCCACCAGTACCCGGAGCACCTGCTGCACAAAATATGGGTTGCCCTCGGTCCGGCGATGGACGAGGTCAGTAAACTCAGAGGATATGGTTTCCTCTCCCATCGTCGTGGCGACAAGCGCCGCCGTTCCGGCTTCACTCAGTCGCCGAACGTCAATCCGTTGCATCAAGCTGTCACGGTGTAAGTCTCGCAGCGCCCCTTCGAGTGGGTGCTGCCATCTCACCTCCACGTCTCGATACGTTGCAAACAGGAGGATCGGCATCGTCCGGGTGTGACTGGCAAGGTGAAGCAACAGTTTGAGACTGGCCGAATCGGCCCAGTGGAGATCGTCGAGCAGGATAGCCAGTGGCCGGGTCTCGGTAGCCGCCTCCAGAAAACCGGTGACCGCCCGGAAGACGCGTTGCTGCTCGTCCTGTTCTCTGCCGCCAGCAACCTCGGGCACTCTTATTTGCTCTGGTAGGACTGCCCCCAGATAGGGCCAACGGCGAGCAGCGTCCCGTTGGAGTCCCGTTGTAGAGGCGTCGTAAACCATCGCCAGGGCGTCGAGGAAGGGATAGTAGGGAACGGTTTGCTCCGGCTCATAACACCGACCGGCGGCAACCAGGAACCCTCGATTCCGTGCATGTACCATAATCTCCTGGCCCAGTCTCGTTTTGCCGGCTCCCGGTTCCCCCGCCAGCATGACCAACCGCCCTGCTCCTGTGACAACTGCCTCCACTGCCTGGATGACCTGATTCAGCTCTTGCTCTCGGCCGACGAGACGATTAGTGGGCAACGCGCCGAGAAAGCCCCCGATGGGAAGCTCCTGGGTTCGCTTTTCCTCCGTTAGCCCGCCGGCATCGTCGTCTGCATGCGGACCGTGCTTCCCCGTTACCTCCATGACCATGACCGGTTCGTCAAAACCCTTGAGCTGGACGTACCCCCGCCGGACGAACGCAATCTCCTCGATCTTCCTGGCCAGATGTACGACTCCCTCGGTCACCAGCACCTCACCCGGACCGGCCAGGGAGCACAGCCTTGCCGCGAGATTGAGGGCTGTGCCTCGGTAGCCACCCTTCACGGGAAGCGCCTCGCCCGCATCCATGCCGATACCGACTTTGAGCGGAAGTGTATGATCGGGCTCCGATGCAAAGAGCTTCTGCAGTTCTATGGCCGCGCGAAGGGCCTGGCGCGGCGAATTGAATACAGCAAGTGCCTCGTCCCCTCGAAGCTCCGTGACTCCTCCACCGTGAGCCGCGGCAATCTCTTCGGTAAGCTCTGCGAACCGGGTTACGAGACGGGCGGCTGCTTCATCACCATGCTCGACCGTGAAGGTCGTATAACCTCGCATATCCGCAATAAGGAAGGTGAGGAGAGTCGAGGACTGAGGATGGGATGATGGAGATGCCATCGCCCCTGATCCCTCGGTCGCCATGTCCCCACTCTCCCGCCTCTCACATCGCTGTGTCCACAGTAGGACGGGACAGAGGACCAGTCAAGGTTATTTGAAGCAGGATCGCGGCGTGAGTTTGCCGAGCGCTACTTCCTGGTTCTTACGGCCTTATTCTTTGCAGCGTGATCGGCTGCCACAAAAGGCACATTTGTTCCTGTGCGTGGGACCGTAGGGCTGGCCGCAAGTGCGCCACCTGCTACTCCGGGCTGCCAGGCGTACATCCCCTGGTTGAGGACCGATCCGGACGGAGCCAACGGGACGGCGAAGACGCCGACGGGG